>JBEKYB010000011.1:0-13231 GCA_049511435.1 Nitrospirota bacterium
GGTAGAGATGGTTTTCCATGACGGCGTAGTTCTCGTCGGAATCGCCCAGTACGGTCCCCGTCGGGCCTATTATAGTGGCCCTTGCCCCGGTGAGGCGCTTGAACTGCTTCGCCTCAAGGTCGTAGTCGCCCTTCCTGAAGTCAAGCCCCCGGGCGAGTATGGACGCCTCGGCCTTCAGGTTCTCGGTTACCCTGTTTATCAGGAACGTCGCGATTTCATTGGAAAGGAACAACCATAGGAGCGGTACTGCCACGGCCAGCATCACGAAGTACGCCAGGAGGAATTTTTTTAGGAGGCTTTGTCTCATGGTGTTGCCAGGTGGTTATTCGAGGAAGGTATAGCCGACGCCGCGGATGGTCTTTATGTATATCGGCCTTTCCGGGTCCTCTTCGATCTTTGCACGGAGCCGCCTTATGTGCACGTCTACCGTCCTTGGCTCTACAAAGGAGTCATAGCCCCAGACGTTGTTCAAGAGGCTCTCGCGGGAGATAACGCGGCCCTGGTTCTCAACCAGGTATTTCAGCAGCTTGAACTCGGTCGGCGAAAGCTCTACCGCCTCGCCCTTTAGGAAGACCTTGTGTTTGGCAAGGTCCAGGACGAGGTCTCCGATTGCGATCTTCCTGTCGTGGGAGGCCTTCAGTCCGGCGCCGAACCGCCTCAGAACGGCCTTGACCCTGGCCGTCACCTCACGGGGCGAGAACGGCTTCGTTATGTAATCGTCCGCGCCAAGCTCGAGCCCCAGGACCTTGTCGAGCTCCTCTGATTTCGCCGTCAGGAGTATCACCGGGGTTGTCTTGGTCTCGGCCTTCGCCCGCAGGCTCTTGAGCACGTCCAGGCCCTGCATCCCCGGGAGCATGATGTCCAGCACGATGAGGTCGGGGATTTCCTTCCAGGCCAACTGGAGCGCCTCAGTCCCGTTGCCCGTGCTGATTACGGAGAACCCTTCCTTGGAAAGGTTGTACCGCAATAGCTCAACCAGGTCCTTTTCGTCATCGACGACCAGTACTTTTTCGGCCATTCCAACCATCTCCAAGCAAGGTACTATAAATGGTCACATCATAATACACAGCCGTAAGAATTGAAAGTTAAATAAACAGGTTGATGAAATTCATCATCTATTATTGACGGATTTGGTCATTTTTATCTTTTTATGGGGCGACAGATCTTAAAAAATTTTTAAAAATTAATTGGTTAAGTTTCTGGAATGGTTATTGCTATAATATTTAGTTACGATACCTCATTTGACAACTTTATTTAAGGATGAAAAGTTGGTTCGAGAATTATCGGGTTTGGGAGACTGACTTTATGTTGCGCGCATCTTTCTTCTTGCCGGTACTGTTGGTCATTTCCCTTTGGGTTTCCAGCGCACAGGCTGCGTGGAAAATAGAGTTTAATTCCGGCAGCGCCGTAGAAGCGAACGCCTGCCGCATCGAAAAAGGCCGTATCTATCTCAAGTATCCCGTTGGAGAGGTCTCATTTCCCTTGTCCGAAGTAAAGTCGGTCGTGATGGACGACCGCGCGGCAACTGAGCTCCAGACCGCCGGTACTCCCCAGGCCGCGTCCACTGCCCAGGCCCGGGAAGACTCGCCAGCGGCTGAGTTAAACCAGCCTTCCGCGCCGGCCCCATGGGCATCTGTGCAGGCGGCGCCCTCTTCACCGGCGTCTCCGGGCAACAAGCAAGACTTTACCAAGCCCCAGTTTACATCCGAGAGCCTCAACGCGCTTGTCGCCAACTCCGTAGAGATTCAGGGTGAACCCGTTGCGCCTTGCGACCCCCAGCTTGAGGCGATCATGCAGGCGATGGCAAATACCACGGATGCGGCTCAGCAGGCGGCGCTATTGCAAAAAATGAATAATCTGATCGACGCCGAAATATTACAAAATCAATAGAAAGGAGGGCGTAAGACGAAAATTTATTTTTTAATTTGGTTTTTCCATCCTAAACCGCTGTGAAATTGAACAAAAGGAGGTATCTCATGAAGAAGCTGCTTTTAATGCTTGTGCTGTCCGCAGTCTTAATACCCGCGTCGGCGTTCGCCGGCTCGGCCAAGTTCTATTTCACTAACATGACCAGCACGGCGCCTGCGAGCGTGGTCTTCTCGGCGCGCTGGGCAATGAGGTCGACCGGCGGCATTGTAATTGAGGGAGTAAGGGGTGCATCACTTATCAACGGTAGGGACCACGGTATTTTGGAGGACGCCGGCGATCCGGGCGGCAATATAGGGGACGGAGTCAGGTATTTCGAGGACCATATAACCTTCCCGAACACCCAGGGATATTCAAATGCCGAGATAGTCCTGACCGGAGACCTCGTGAGGACTGTTTTCACCACCGATACCGTCCATAAAGGACCGGTCTCCTTCACCTTGACACTGAGTGACCTCGTGAAAAACGGGCAGCTCGTCGTAAACGGCGCATCCGAGGTAACAAAGGTCAGGAGCGGCAAGAACGGTTACGTAGCAATAACGTTCCAGCCCAGCTCCGCGACCTTTACGGCTTATACCACTGGCGGGGGTCTAGGCCATAATGTCAAACACATTGACATCACCATGTACCCGGTGACCATGCCGCAGGCCTTCAGAGACTATTCCGCCGTAGGCGGCTCCCTTCCCACCGGGTTCTAACCCGCTTACAGGACAAAAAAAGCCGGAGCCTTTAGGCTCCGGCTTTTTTTATTGTCTTTTTTGCGGCGCGCATGATATTTTATAAAGTGGCAGTCATTACCGCGAAAGCGGACAGAAAATAATCGAAAGGGGATAAACATGCTTTCACAAATACCGATTAATTTTGAAAAGGTAAAAAAAGAAGTCCTGGACAGAGAAATACTCAGGGCCGGGATAATCGCCGAGCTGGACGCGATAAACCTTTACGAGCAGATGGCGGCAATGACCGGCAATGAGAATATCAGGAGGATACTCCTGGACATAGCGAAAGAGGAAAAAACTCATGTAGGAGAATTCCAGGCCCTGCTGCTGAAGGAAGACGGCGAACAGGGCCCGGAACTCGAAAAAGGCAAGGAAGAAGTAGCCGAGCTGACAGAATAAGAGTTTAAGGCGCCCCGTACATCTTTCTAAGTTCGATGTTGACTTCGAGCACATTGATAAACTTCTCGCCTATTAACCCACCGAACGGCGCAGAGGACTTTTTCTCCAAAATCTGCTCTATCTCTGTCCTGACCGCTGCAGGGTCGCGTTTCAAATCGGCTGCCCATTTGGGGGCTACCCGGTCGAGCTGAAACTCGGCGTTCTGGAGCGTTATGTGGGGGTCGAGCCCGGAAGCGGAAGTGGTGACCATGTCTCCGGGTACGTCCTCGATGTCCGCATCGGGATGGTCCTGCCGCCACATATCAAAGAATATCGACTGCACGTCAGAACCGTCCTTTACCGGTTCAATGGCCGTTTGCGCCTTTCCGCCGGGCCCTGTGTGCGTGACCGCGGACGGGAACCTGCCGGGGTTATCCTTCGAGAAATTTTCGAAGAACACGACGGCCAAGTCGGCTGCTTTCGGCTGAGGCGTGCCCGGGTTGTCCTTTATAAACTGCGCTACCACTGCGGGATGTGTCTTGGCCCAGCTATCCACGTAAGCGCCGTGAGTGGGGTCGGCGCTAACCCAGGCCTGGGCAAGTGAATTATGCAGATCCGCCCATTGGGCAACGATGTGAGCGGCTCCCTGGAACATATCCTTCTGGAACCACTGTTCGACATCCGGAGCTACCGGCTGACCGGCCTTTGGCCCGCTTTTATATTTCACTATTGGGCCGAGCGAGCGGGCTACCCGGTCGCGGAGGGCATAGTTGGAGGCCGCCAGGGCCGACGAGGTCGAGGCGGACGCATCGTATGATGCGGCGGACGGGCGGGGCTGAAAATACTCATCTTTTGTAAACGGCTGCGCAATGAGTTCAGAACCAACCACCGCGCCGTCCGGGCCCTTGATTAGGCTCCCGTTGGCCTGATAGGGGACGATTGTCTGTCCGACCGCCCATAATGCTAGCGGGTAAATGACGCAGCAGACGACCACTGCGAATATCAGGAGCATTATACTTTTTGAAAGGTATCGTAACATGTTCATATTCTCCTAATCCATTAACGTCAGCTGACCAGATGCAGACCCACCATGGCTACGTCGATTAACTTGATGCCGATAAAGGGTATAACCACGCCGCCAAGCCCCCAGACCAGCAGGTTCCTTCTGAGCAGGGCATCGGCTCCAAGCGCCCGGTAGCGCACCCCTTTCAGGGCGACCGGGATGAGCAAGGGGATGATGACCGCGTTGAAGATGACCGCCGACAGTATTGCCGACGTCGGCGAATGCAGGTGCATGACGTCGATCAACTTCAGCCAAGGCAGTGTGCCTGCAAAAAGCGCCGGGATAATCGCAAAATACTTCGCAACGTCATTGGCGATCGAGAAGGTCGTCAGGGAGCCGCGCGTTATCAGGAGCTGTTTCCCGATTTCCACGACCTCGATCAACTTGGTGGGGTCGCTGTCTAAGTCCACCATGTTGGCCGCTTCCTTGGCCGCCTGGGTTCCGGCGTTCATGGCCAGGGCCACATCGGCCTGCGCCAGTGCCGGGGCGTCGTTGGTGCCGTCGCCCATCATCGCCACCAGCTTCCCCTCGGCCTGCTCCTTACGGATGTATGCGAGCTTGGTCTCCGGCGTGGCCTGGGCCAGGAAGTCGTCTACTCCGGCCTTCGCGGCGATAGTCGCAGCCGTGAGCGGGTTGTCCCCGGTAATCATTACGGTCCTGAGGCCCATCTTTCTGAGCCGCTCGAAGCGCACGCGCATGTGGGGCTTCAGGATGTCCTCTAGGGCGACCACGCCCGCGATGCTGGCGTCATCGGCTACGACTAAAGGGGTCGCGCCCTTCGATGCGACTGAATCGACCAGCTTGGCCAACTCGTCCGGCACGACGCCGTGATTGCTCTCGACGAACTTGATTATCGCATCAGACGCCCCCTTGCGTATCCGCCGTCCGTCGGCTAAGTCTATGCCGCTCATGCGCGTCTGCGCCGTAAAGGGCACGAACTGCGCATTTTCCGGAGCTATGATACGGGTCTTGCTCTCTTTTTCGAATAACTTCACGATGCTCTTGCCCTCGGGCGTCTGATCGGCCGCGGAGGCCAGGGCGGCCAGATTGCCTAAGTTGGCTTCCGAATACTTCCCGACCGGGAAAAACTTCGTCGCGTGCCGGTCACCTATTGTAATGGTGCCTGTCTTGTCCAAAAGCACGATGTCGATATCACCGGCGAGTTCTACGGCCTTGCCGCTCTTCGCTATTATGTTCGCCTGCAAGGCGCGGTCCATGCCCGCGATCCCGATGGCGGCGAGCAGCGCGCCGATGGTGGTGGGGATAAGGCAGACCAGCAGCGCAATGAGTGTGGGGATGTCGGTGCCGAGGCTCCCCACCGGGTCCTTGGTGCCCAGGTAGCCCATCATGTACACTTCGGCGTTCCGGGCCATCGGCCAGAGCGGGACCACGACTATCAGGAACACCAGCGTAAAGGCCGAAAGCACCAGAGTGAGCGCGATCTCGTTCGGGGTCCGCTGGCGTATCGCGCCTTCGACCAATGCTATCATCCTGTCCAGGAACGATTCGCCCGCTCCGTGGGTGATTTCGACTACAATCTTGTCGGAGAGCACGACGGTGCCCCCGGTCACGGCGGAGCGGTCGCCGCCCGCTTCTCTAATGACGGGAGCCGACTCGCCGGTAATCGCGGACTCGTTGACGGAGGCGACGCCTTCTATAATCTCCCCGTCGCCAGGGATAGTCTGCCCCGCCTCCACGACGACGCGGTCGCCAGGCTTCAAGGCCGCCGAGGATATCTCCTCGACGGCGCCGCCGTCCTTCAGGCGATAGGCCAGCGTATCGTGACGGGCCCGCCGGAGCGATTCGGCCTGGGCCTTGCCTCTGGCCTCCGCCAGTGCCGTGGCAAAATTTGCAAATAGCACGGTCAGGAAAAGCCAGACATCAAGCGTGATAAAATAGCTGATCGGCACCTGGCTCAACGAACCTCCTAATAACGCCTTCACGATGAACAACAGCGTCAGGATGGCGCCGATTTCCACCACGAACATGACGGGGTTATTCCACTGGAGGTCCGGCCGCAGCATGACGAACGCACGTTTCAGCGCCGATTTCGCCGTCCCCGCGTCCAGCAGCTTTATCTGCCGTGTGCGGCGCGTCGGCTGCGGCTGTCCGGAGGGCGCGTCGACCTCCTGCATGTCCATTATATCGGGCTCATTAATCATATTGCACTCCTTTATTCGTCTCGCAATCCAATTTGAATTTTAAAGAATACATGCATAAAAGTTTCATCAGCCGCCGAATGGGAACGGCCCCAGATGCTCCGCTATAGGTCCTAGGGCCGCAACCGGCAGGAAGAGCAGCGCCCCTATGATGAGGGTAGTCCCGAGTATGAGAAAACCGAAGGTCGGCGTGTCGTCCCGCAAGGTACCCTGGCCGAACGGGCTCGATTTCTTCGAGCCAAGATATGCCGCCATCGCGATAGGCGCGATAATCGGGAGGAAGCGACTGAATATTATGACCAGGCCCGTCGCGATGTCCCACGGGACGGCCTCGGGCGCGGGGCTGGTGTTGTTGTAGAAGCCGTAGGTTACCCCAAGCCCGTCGAATGCCGATCCGTTATTGGCGGAGGCCGAGGAGAACTGGTACAGCATCTGCGAGAAACCGTGCGCGCCGGGGTTGCTCGCGGCCTTCTGCCCCCAATCCGTCGCCGCGAATATCCCCGTAGGAAGGAGTATCATCATCGGATGCACCAGTAGTGCGAGTACGGCAAGCTTCACCTCTCTCGCGCCAATCTTTTTGCCTAGGTACTCGGGCGTGCGCCCGACCATCATGCCGGCTATGAATATCCCGATTATGATATACAGCAGCATGTTGATCATCCCCACGCCCTTGCCGCCGAAGATGTTGTTAAGCCACATCCCCGTCATGGGCGAGAGCGCCGCGACCGGGTTTAGGCTGTCCGCCTCGGCGTTAACCGCGCCGCAGGTCACGTCCGTCGTAACCGCAGCGTAAGTGGCGCCCGCCGAGGTGCCGAAACGCATCTCCTTGCCTTCCAGGTTCCCCAAATGCTGGTCCACCGGAAGGCCCGCGACCGGGGGCAGGGTAATCAACTGTTTCCCGCCGGGCGCCGTCCTGCTGGTGATTTCGTACGTCCGGGCCACGGGGTGGGCGGTAAGCCCGGGGTTGGGCTTCAACGTATCAAAGTAGACCGACCATGCTATGGTAGCGGCCATCAGCGTCAACATGACCGAAAAAATGACGTAGGAATGCCGCGGCCGGCCGAGCATCCGTCCGTACATAAAGACAAGCGCGAACGGGAATATCATCATGGACAGGGTGTTAAGGAAGTTCGTCGCCCCCGTGGGGTTTTCAAACGGGTGCGCGGAGTTCATGCCGTAGAACCCGCCGCCGTTGGTCCCGATCATCTTCATGGACTCAAACGCAGCCACCGGCCCGACGACTATAGTCTGTTTCTTGGCTTCGCCCTTGTCCGTAGTCCCCATGGCCGCCGGTTCCAGCGTCGAGACCTGGTAGGAGCTCTTGAATGTCATCGGGCTCCCCTGGACCATGAAAAACAGGCCTACGGCAAAGGCGACCGGTACGAACATATACACTATCACCCGCCACATGTCCACGAAGAAGTTGCCAAGCGAGGAGTCGCCGCGGAGGGCCCGGATGATGGCGGTCAGGGCGCTCAGGCCGATTGCGGCCGATATAAAGAGGTTGCTGATGCCGAAGAATATCTGGCTGAAGTTCGACAGGTGCTGGTCGCCGGCATAGTGCTGGAGGTCGGTGTTGGTCATGAACGACGCCACGCTGTGGAATATGGTACTGGGAGCGAGTATCGTCTTTCCGTCCTGGTTAAGCGGCATCCACGGCTGGAGCGACAGGACTATATAGCCGAAGACGAACAGCAGGGTGTTGAAAAGAAGTAAAGAGCCCGTGTACTGCTTCCAGTTCTGAGGGCCGCTGTCCAGGCGTTTTTCGAACCAGCCAAATACCGGCAGAGGCCGGTATTTTCCGTCCATTATCCATGCCATGTAACGGCTCAACGGGAAGGCTATTATGGTGCCCGCGACGAGAAGCGCGATGGGCAGAAACCAGATTTTCAGAAACATTGTTTAGCTCCTTGTATCAATGTAGACAGTGTTCAGAACCACTCCGGCCTGATCAAAGCCGTGAACAGATAAACGAACAGGAATACCGTTACAGCCGCCGTCAGATAGATCATGCTAATCACCTCTCTTATATTTTGTCGCAGGCCCTAAGGAACAGGCCGCACAGCCCCATGGCCACAATGCCTAATAGGAACATCGCGGGTAACCAGATTACAAGGTTCATTTCGATTCCTCCGGGTTATTTATGAGACGGTCTCTTACTCCTGTTTGTAATGTATAGCGCGTTTAACATTAAATATGTATCAAAACATCATGGAAAAGCCTCAAAAAGGCGTCAAATTACTAGGGGATTAATAGTTGGACTTCAGCCGGTAGCCGACGCCCGGCTCCGTCAGAATATAGCGCGGGCGGTCCGGCTCCGGTTCGAGCTTATGCCTTAAGTTGCTGATGGTTACGCGAAGGACGTGCGGCTGACCGGGATATGCCGGCCCCCATATCTCGCTCAGGAGCTGACGGTGTGTAAGCACCTTCCCGGCATGGACGACCAGGTGCTTAAGTAAATCGTATTCAGTCGGCGTGAGCTGGACTTCCCGGCCGCGCACAAGCACCCGGCGCCTTGATAAGTCTACCTCAAGCTCGTCTATTTTATATACGGGTTCGGGAGACTGCTGGACGGAGCGCCTGAGTGCGGCGTGCATCCTCGCCAGGAGCTCGCCGATGCCGAACGGCTTTGTCACGTAATCGTCGGCGCCGGCGTCCAGGGCCAATACTTTCTCGCCCTCCTGCTCCCTTACGGATAGGACTATGACCGGTATTTTGCTCCATTCGCGGAGGCGGCGTATAACCTCAATCCCGTCCATGTCCGGCAGGCCCAGGTCCAGGATTATAAGGTCCGGCCTAAGAGAAATCGTCGCCGCGAGCGCCTCCGCTCCGCTGCCCGCCTCATGGAGCGAAAACTCGTCTCCGCTCAAGGCGTTCCTCAGGAACCGCTGGATAGCCGTTTCGTCGTCTACTATCAAAACCTTCGGCAGGTTCTTGCTCATGCGTCCTGCGCCTCTTTTTCCACATGGCTGAGCGGCAGGGAGATTATGAACCTGGCACCGCCGCCTTGCCTGTTCTCGGCCCGGATCATCCCGCCGTGCGCGTTCACTATCCCCTTGCATATGGTAAGCCCGAGCCCGGTGCCGCTGACCCCTTCCGGGCGGTGTACCCGGTAGAACTTGTCAAATATCTTCTGCAGGTCCTCTTCGGGTATCCCAGGCCCGCGGTCGGCGACCTCTATCTCCATTAACTCGCCTCTGACCCTGGCGGAGAGTTCCACGGGAAGGTCTCCCTGTGAATATTTTAGCGCATTGTCCAGGAGGTTTATCAGTACCTGCGTCATCAGCACGAAGTCCATAGGCACGAGCGGCAGGCCGTACGGCACGTCGACCGAGACCTTTGAGCCCGTAAGCTGGCCCACTGCGGACAAAGACGAGCCGATTAAATCCTGGACCTCCTGCAGCTCTTTTTTGACCTTGAGCACGCCCGCCTCGATGCGGCTCATATCCAGCAGGTTCCTTACGAAACGGTTAAGGCGGTCGGCTTCCCCCATGGCCGTCTCGATAAGCTCGCGCCGAGCATTGGTCTCCAGGCGATGCCCTTCCTCCTTGAGGCTGCTCAAGGCCCCGGTAATGGAGGCGAGGGGGGTACGGAGGTCGTGCGATATTGAATTTAAAAGGGACCTCTCAAGCTGCTCCGTCGCCCTGGTCACCTGCGCCTTCTCGGCCTCCTTTACGAATTCGCCGCGTTCGATGGCAACTGCGGCCTGGTTCGCAAACGCCTCCAATACTTCGCGCTGGTTAGGAGACATGCTGTCCGTTCCTATGGGGCTGACACCGATGACCCCGACTATTCTGCCCGCCGCCTGCAGAGGCACATAGAGCATGTTCGAAGAGCGCAGCGTATGGGTGAAACGGCCCGCGGCCTGCCGGTTCTGAAACGCCCAGAACGCGACCGACTTCTCGTTCTCGTCGAGCGATATGCCGGCGCTGGCCGCCTTCATGTTCAGCTTACCGTGCTCGGGGAGCAGTATGACCGTCTTGGCGTTGAGGTTGTCGCTGACATGGCGGACTACGGCGTTGGCTATTTCGTCCAGGTTTATCGCGGAGGCAAGGGCGCGGCTCAGGGCGTAGATGGTAGAGGTCTGGACTTCCCTGGACTTAAGCCCTTCAGCCTGGCTCTTTACCCGCGAGACAAGCGTCCCTATTACGGCGCCGACGATGAAAAGGGCTGCGAACGTTATAAGGTATTCGGTATCCGAAACGGCAAAACTGTACCGGGGCGGCACGAAGAAGAAGTCGAAAGCCAATACGCCCAGGAAAGCGGCTGCGATTGCGGGCCTGAAACCGAAACGGACGGCCGCGAGGACGACTACCAGAAGGTACAGCATTATCAGGTTCGTCGGGGAAATGAAGCGGCCCACCACCTCTCCCGTAAGGGTTGCTGCCGCAACGAGCAAAAGGCTCATCAGGTAGCCTTTCCAGGAAGTTTCAGCCCGTTGCGGGCGGCCCTGGCTCGCGTGAGTCCTTTTCCCGGCGGGGGCGGCGCTAACGACGTAGACGTCTATAGGCCCGCTCTTGCGGATGACCTTGTCCACTATGGCCCCGCCTCGTAAGAGCTCTTTCCATCTGGAGCGAAACGGTCTTCCGGTGACGATTTTCGTCACGTTATGCTTTTTGGCGTAATTTATTACCTCGTCGGCTATCGAGGCGCCGCTCAGGGTAACGGTTTTTGCGCCTAGGGTCTCGGCAAGACGGAGGTAGTGCCATACGCGCTCGCGGTTCTCCTGGATGAACTTATCGTTGCCGGGAGGTTCTACATAGACCGCGAACCACTCGGACTTTAGCTCCTCGGCTAGCCTGCGCGTAGTGCGGATAAGCCTTTCGCTGAAGGGGCTGCCGCTTAAGAGCACCAGCAGCCGCTCCTTGGCCGCCCAGGGGCCGGAGATGGACAACGTGTCCATATAGGCGCGCATCTGCTCGTCTACCCTGTCCGCCGTGCGCCGCAGGGATATCTCGCGGAGTGCTATGAGGTTCCCTTTCTGGAAAAACTTCTGTATCGCCCTGGCCGCCTGTTCGGGGACATAGACCTTCCCCTCGCGCAGGCGCTGGAGGAGGTCCTCGGGCGGAATATCCACGAGCTCGATGTCAGAGGCCTCGTCGATAACTATATCGGGGACGGTCTCCTTGACCACGACGCCGGTTATCTGGGCCACTACGTCGTTCAGGCTCTCCAGGTGCTGGACGTTCAGGGTGGTGTATACGTCTATACCGGCCGCTAAAAGCTCTTCCACGTCCTGGTATCGCTTCAGGTGGCGGGAGCCGGGGGCGTTGGTGTGCGCAAGCTCGTCTACCAGGGCTACCTGAGGCGCCCTGGCAAGCACCGCGTCGGTGTCCATCTCGGGGATAGTGACGCTTTTGTATTCGATCTGCCTTCGCGGTATGACCTCCAGGTCGCTGAGAATCGCTTCCGTCTCAGGCCGTTTGTGGGTTTCGATATATGCTACGACGACGTCGAGCCCTTCGGCCTTACGGCGATGTGCCGCTTCAAGCATGGCATATGTCTTCCCCACGCCCGCGGCGTAACCGAAAAATATCTTTAGCTTTCCCTTTTCCTTGCCCTGTTCCTCCGCATTGATGCGGGCCAGGAGCGCATCGGGGTCTGGACGGTCTTTTTCCGGCATTTTTTCCTCGAACCAGCTGTTATTAACTACAATTGTTTATTATACTAAAATATTATATACTTTGTTTAACATTGAGAAGTATACTCCGTTCAATATTAAATAAGGGTCAAAATGTCGTGGAAATGCATCAAGAAAACGTCAATTTCGGCTAAATTTATACTCATGGCAGCGGCGCCCGTTATTTTTACCGGGTATGCATTGGCGGCCTCGGGAAACGGGATATCGACACCCAGGGGCAGTCCGGCGGAGAATATTACCGGTATGGAAATGAACGGCACTATATTGACGGCCGACGATGACGGCAAAAATATTAAAGCCGCCGTCGGAGATGTTTTACGGGTCGATTTAAGATTGCAGGGAGGTACGGGTTATAACTGGTACCCGGATGAGATAAACGAAAAACTCTTGAAGCTGAAGGGGACAAGGACAAGGGTTATTTCAGAAAGAAACTCGGCAGGCGCGCCCGCGGCAGGCGGGCCGGTATTGGGGATGTGGTATTTTCAGACCATCGCTCCCGGCGATACCGACATAAGGATGCTCTACTACAGGATATGGGAGGGTAAAGAAAGCGCCCGCAAGAGCATTACCGTCCATGTGCATATCGTCCAGAAGAAATAAAGCGCAAGCGTGATAAACCCGGCATAGTGGCACGGATGAAGGACGAAGTATAGCCGTCCGTCCGATCTAGCCGCTATTATGGATATATTTCAACACTCGAAACCGACGACGACGGCGCATGTTGGCTGTCGCCTCCGAAGGTAACGTAAGTCTGTCGGCTGCCGGCTAACGTCCCGGCCGGGATAGTCCACGTCTTGACCGCTACTCCCGGAGGCGGGTTCACTGAGGTCAACGCGGCCGTCACGGCCACACCCTTTGATGTATAAGAAAGCGCCCCTATCGCCTCATCATAAAATGTCAGCACCTTACCGCCAAGCGGATTGGACGAGGCGTCCGTAAGCGTCGCAGTCACCGTAACCGTGTTGCCCACGCTTACAGGTTTGGATACGGTTATGCTCGTCGCCGTCTTATAGACGATCGTCCTGTAATTTGAGTAACCGCTCCCGCCCGTTGCCCACAAGGCCTCTACGCGCCAATAATAGGTCGTGCCAGGCGTCAGGGCCGGGCCGGTTATACTGGTAGAGGAAGTGTTGATGGTAGTTGTAGAAGCGTTCGCCGGGAACGCAGGCGACGTGGAAATCTGCACATTATATGTGGGCGTTGCGCCTTCCAGCGCGGAGTAAGTATATGGCTGCCAGGAAAGCGTCGGCGTCGCCGATGTCACGGGTGACAACCGCGCCGATGCGATCCGCGTCGCCACGCCGCAAGGTGAAATTTCGTTAAGAAATGATTTCGTTTTCGCCCT
>JBEKYB010000012.1:0-12864 GCA_049511435.1 Nitrospirota bacterium
ATATTTTTCCACGCACCGTTTGCCGTTCCGTATAGCCGACCTTCACGTCCATGCAGGCGTCGCGAGCGTACTGGTAACCGTCTGCCTCTACCTGAACAACAATTATAAACCGATGCGGAGCGAGAAAATCCCGAGGCTTCTAAAGGACCTGCTATTCGGGCACCTGCAGGCGTTCGGGATAATAGTCGCCTTGATATACCTTTTGAGATACGAGTTCATTAGCCGCGAAATAGTCGTCGGCTTCTTCGCCTGCTCTTTTTCCTTGCTGATGGCCAGGAAGATAGGTATGAAGCTGTTCCTGCTGAAAATCAGGGCGAAGGGCTGGAATTACAGGAACATACTTATAATCGGCATTAACCATCTTAGCAAGAACCTCGCCCGGCAGTTACACGACTATAAATATTTAGGGCTCAGGGTTATCGGGTTCCTGGGGAGCAGTGAAGGCGACATAGGCAAGTTGTTCGAGGATAGCCCCATAATAGGCACCTTCGAGGACCTGGACTTTTTACTTAAGACGACCCCGATTGACGAAGTGATATTCACGGAGAAGGAGATATCCTGGGAGAGCCTTCAGGGGATGCTGAACATATGCGAGCAGTACGGGATTAAGATGTCGTTGCTGCTGCGGCCGCCCGGTGTTTTCAAGCTTAACTTCTCGAAGCTGAAGATAGAGGAAATAGCCGATTCCCGGCTCGTCTCTTTCGTAACGTCCGAGAGGCCGCTGTTTCCGCTCATGCTCAAAAAAATCATAGACGTCGCCTTTGCGGGCACCGCCTTATTGCTCTTGGCTCCGCTGATGGCCCTTATCATACCGGCAATTAAACTCGACTCGCCGGGGCCCGTATTTTTTATCCAGAAAAGAAGCGGGCGTAACGGCCGGATATTCGATTTCCTGAAGTTCCGGTCGATGCATGTGGACGCCGAAGACCATAAGGAGAAGCTGCTCCACAGAAACGAGCATTCGGGGCCTATATTTAAAATGAAAGCCGACCCCCGTGTCACGAGGGTCGGCAGGGTCTTAAGGAAATATTCCCTGGATGAATTGCCGCAGCTTATAAACGTCCTTAAAGGGGATATGTCGCTGGTCGGACCCAGGCCGCCTCTTCCGTCGGAAGTCGAGAAATATGAGCGCTGGCAGAGGAGGAGGCTTTCCGTCAAACCCGGCATAACGTGTCTTTGGCAGGTCTCCGGCAGGAACAACATCGACTTCGACAACTGGATGAAGCTGGACCTTGAATACATCGACAACTGGTCCATCAGGCTGGACTTCGAACTGCTGATAAAGACAATCCCGGCCGTACTTAGAGGGACAGGCTATTAAATGCCGGATTACTGCGGTATCAAGATGCTGCGGAGAAAAATTCTTCCGGCGCCGCGCAAGGCGCTTGTTATTTTTTGTGCCTTATTGCTCTTTCTTTTATCCCTGCCCGCCATGTCCTGGGGACTGGCATCGAACAACATCCCGCTTGACAGCCCGATATATACCGACCTCGACAAGCTCTCTGGTTTTGGACTGATTAATACCGACATCCATGGCCTGAAACCTTACTCCAGGGCCGAGGCGGCGCGGCTCGTCCTGGAGGCGGAAGATAACCTGCAAAAGCTGGGGCCCGACGCCCCGGAGCTTGCAGCGGAGATTATACAGAGGCTCCATGACCTTCTGCCCCGGGAGCTTGACCTTTACAAGCAGGAGGACAAGGCCCCTAACCTGGACATGGACCTGCTGTCGGACATGAGGCTCAGGTACGTATATCTCCAGGGCGAACCGAGGAGCTATGACCGCGTGATTTACGATACCGCGGGGCAAGGCTTTTTCGGTTTTGGCCACCTCAGGGTCCAGCCCCCAAGTTACATCCAGGCCGGAGGGAGCGAAGGCACGCCGCTCCTCGAGAACAACGACGGCATAATCTATAAGGAGGGCAATAACTTTGAACTCCGGGCGGATGATGAGTTTTATTTCACCCAGTACGCCTCGGTGCTCGTCGAGCCTCTGGCCCTTGCCTCCGGCATCACCCTTGGCGGCGGGGGCACTCATAAGGAACTCACGTTGAACAAGGGCTATATTAAGCTGGGCAACCATGGACTGGAGCTGGAGGTCGGAAGGGACGAGAACTGGTTCGGGCAGGGCTACCGCGGCAGCACCATCCTCAGCAACAACGCACAGAACCTCGATGAGATAAAATTGTCCAGCCCCGAACCGGTCGACTGGCCCTGGTTCAAGAGGAACATCGGGCTACTGAAATACGCGCTTGTATTCTCACGGCTTGACCAGAGCGGAGAGGGCGCGAGTCTTCGGCAGCCCTGGTTCGTGGCGGCGAAGCTATCCGTAAAGCCTTCACCCAATTTCGAGGCGGGCATCAATTTCAGCAGGCAGGAGGCGGGGCCTAACGTGCCGCACCCGGGCCTGCTCAAGACCATCTTCTCCGTAGGCGAATCGAATAACGGCTCGAATACCCTGGCCGGCGTCGAGATGAGGTGGAGGCTCCCCTGGGCCTGGCTCCGGGGGACCACCGTTTACTGGGAATATTACGGCGAGGACAGCTATGTGGTACTGCCGATAGTGGAGAGCCACCTGGCCGGTGTCTATGTCCCGAGGCTGACTTCCGACGGCAGGAACGATTTCAGATTCGAGTTCTTTTACGGCAACCCTATCGCCTATACGGATTACAAGTACCCGGAGGGCTACACCAACGCGAACCTGATAATGGGCGATTCCCAGGGCGGCGACACGAAGGACTATTTTGCGAGGTTCACCCATTTCTTCTCGGAGAGGCACACGCTGGCCCTGGAGTATTTCCATACCCAGCGCGGTTGGGTCGGCAGGAGTGCCGGACAGGCCATCGAGGAGATAGACGGGGGCCGCATATTCTGGAGCCTGCCCTTAAGCGACGACTGGGACATCCTCGTCAATTACGGATACGAGAATATCCGGAACTTCGACCTGGCAAGGAATGACGACCGCCAGGACAGCCTTTTCCGGGTGGACGTTTCCTACCGCTACTGATAATGGCGGAGCCTATGTCGAAAAACGACTTCCCCCGTATATCGATGCCGCGAAGCAATTTCCCGAGCCTGTCCACGGCGTCTCCGATATTCCCCTCGTCTATCCGGGATGCGTAGTCCTGCCAGTTCTCGCCGAACTTAAACCTTATCTCGTCCGGTTCCATGCGCTGTCTGTCCATTGGCGTAGTCATTGGCCGATACCGATTATGGAACTATACCGCTTCAGGTATTTATCGAGCGAGTATCTTTCTTCTACGGCCTTCCTGCCCTCGGAGCCCATACGCTCTCTTAGCGGCCTATCCGAGACCATGGCCGACAGGAACTCTTCCCATTCGCCCTCGCTACCGGCCAAAAAACCGTTCACGCCGTGTCTTATTATCTCACTGTTTATCCCGACCGGCGACGCCACGGCGGGCTTTCCCGCGCCGAAATACTGAAGTATCTTGAACCCGCACTTGCCCCTGCTCCACAGGTCATCCGTAAGCGGCATTATGCCTATGTCCATCTCCTGGAGGAACCGGGCCTCGTCGTCGACCGACCACATCCTCTTATATACGTTTACGCCGTCTATATCTATAAACCTGTTGCAGATGATGGAAAGCGCGATATTGGGGTGCTTGAGGGCCAAGCGCTGGAATACTCCGGACAGCTCCTCGAGGTAAACGAGATTCCCCTTAAGCCCTATCCAGCCTATTATCACCTCGTTACTATCGCGGGTGACCTCCCGGGGGACAAGTCTTACCGTATCTATCGGGGTCGGCAGGACATTGACTTTTCCGCAGTTCTGCCTTGCGAAATCTGCAAGGAAGCTGTTCCCGGCGACGACCTCGTCGGACGCGTCCACCGTCCTCAAGAAGCGTCTGAGCGGCCCGGCCGTCAGCGTCTTACCGAGCCGCACCTCCCTGAACATCAAGGCGTCGTCGTAATCGTATACTATCCTTTTGCACAAAAACCTTATTATAATGAGCTCGAACCGTTTGAAGAGCTTTCTGTAAAGCACCAGCACGTCCGTCCCCGCAAGGCCCGCTAGCATCATGACCCGGCCAGCCAGGCCTTTCGGCGCGCCGATGAATTTAACGTCCGCTTTCTCTTTGCGCACCGACTCGAATACCGGGAGCATCCTGAGACGCGTGCCGGGGTCCTCTTTTTTTTCGACAACGAAGACTATCTTCATCGGCAGTTCAAGTCCCAGGAACCAAGTATAAGGAGGGTCCAAAGCCTGTGCGCGTGGTTCTTCCTGCGGCCAGTATGCTCGTCAAAAAGCGTCCGCAGATAGTCCTGACTGAAGTACTCCTTCATGACCGGGGAACTGAAAAGGATTTCCTCCGCCCTGTCCTTAAGCCTCGTCCTGAGCCAGTTCTTGACCGGCATGCTGAACCCTTTTTTCTGCCTGTTTATTATATCCGGCGGCAGTTTCCCTTCCATGCTCCTTTTCAGGATATATTTCCTCGCGCCCTTTTGCACCTTGAACCGCGAGGGCAGCGAGGCGCAGAACTCGATGAGCTCGTGGTCCAGAAACGGAGACCGCACCTCAAGCGAGTTGGCCATGCTCGCAATGTCCATCTTCACAAGCAGGTCGTCGGGCAGGTACTGGTTAAAGTCCATGAACAGCATCCTGTCGACCGGGTCTTTTATTCTCCGGCTTCCCCTTTCCATCTCAGCCATCATGCCCTTAAGTCTTAAGCCCGATATTTCCGCCTTCGCGCGCTCGTTGTACAGGAGCTTCTTGCGGAAGGGCTCGAAATATTCGCTGTAATAAAGGGAGTGGTAATGCGGAAGGAGGTTCCGCATTAACTTCGTCATCGGCCTACCGGCCTTCACGGAGGAGGCGAGGCCCTCAAGCACCGCCCCGGCTATCCTCCTTACCGGAAGCGGGGAGCGCTCAAAGAAGCCGCCCATGGCATTTAAGGAATATCTTTTATAGCCCGCGAAGAGCTCGTCCCCGCCGTCGCCGTTCAGCGCGACGACCACGTGTTCCCGCGTCATCTTCGACAGGTAATAGGAAGGCACGGCCGAGTTGTCGGCGAACGGCTCGCCGTAGATTGCCGGGAGCCTCTCAATTAGCCCTTCGATGTCCGGCTTCACGATAAGCTCGTGGTGTTCGGTGTTGCAGTAGCGGGCTACCTCGCGCGCGTACGGCAGCTCGTTGAACTCCTCGTCCTCGAAGCCTATCGAGAAGGTCTTCACCTGACGGCCGGAGGCCCCCGACATAAGGGATACAACCGCGCTCGAATCGAGTCCGCCGGAAAGAAGCGCACCAAGCGGCACATCGCTTATCATCCTCAGCCGGACCGCCTCATCCAGGAGCCTCAGGACCTCCCGCTCCGCCTCCTCCTCCGGTACATCTACCTTCTTCTCCAAGTCAAGACGCCAGTACCGCTCCATCCTGATGCGGCCGTTTTCCAGCACCATGTAATGCGCCGGCGGAAGCTTGCGTACGGCTTTGTATATCGTCCAGGGGTGCGGGATAAACTGGTACGCCAGGTACAGGTCTATCGACTCGAAGTCTATGTCCCTGTTTATTTCGGGGTCCTTGATGAGCGCGCTTATCTCGGAGGCGAAGCTCAGCCAGCCTGGCCCGGCCGCGTATACCAGCGGTTTTTTCCCTGCCCGGTCCCTGGCGATGAACAGCTTTTTTTTCTTCTGGTCCCATATGGCAAAGGCGAACATCCCTCGGAGGCGCCGGAGGCAGTCCTCGCCGAACTGCTCGTAGAGGTGGAGCACCGTCTCGGTATCCGTCCTGGTCTTGAATACGTGGCCTTTTCCTATCAGCTCCTCGCGGAGGGACTGGAAGTTGTAAATCTCTCCGTTTAGGACAATGAAAATGTCTCCGGTCTCGTTCGATATCGGCTGATGCCCGCCGCTTAAGTCTATGATGGAGAGCCGCCTCATGCCGAGCCCGACGTTATTTTCGACATAGACGCCGCGGTCGTCGGGGCCGCGGTGCGTCATCGCGTCGGTCATCGCGTCGATCAGGCGCGGGTCCACGGGCCTGTCCTCGTTAAAATTTATCCTTCCGCAGATGCCGCACATTACAGAGTTCTCGCTGGTCTCAATGTTTTTGTCCCGGTTGAATATTCTGACATTTTATGCCGTAAAAGTCAAAAGAAGTTATCAGCCGGAACGCTGCCCGTACCCTGGTGAGCTCTAAGCCCTCTGATATCAATTGACTAATTCCCGCAGTTGAAGTAGCATATCGCCTATGAGAACCCTGTCCCGGATCCTCATCATTACCCTATTATTAATCTCCGCCTTTTCATTCGAAGCCCATGCGGCCATGAACGAGGATTTTGTCTCAGCCGCGGGAGACGGCGATACCGTCAGGATGGCCTCCCTGCTTAAGTCCGGCGCGGCGCTGGATTTTGTCAACAATGCGGGCTACACCGCACTCATAAATGCTGCAGACAACAATAAAGTCGAGGCGGTGCGCTTCCTGATTGCCAAGGGGGCGGACGTTGAAAAGAGGACAAGGAGGGGCAATACCGCCCTGATGGTCGCCTCCATGGAAGGGTATACTGAGATAGTCCTGGCCCTGACACATGCCGGAGCCAGGACGGACCCAAAAAACGGCGAGGGTAAAACAGCGGCCGAGATCGCCCTTTTGAATGGAGAAAGCGCCTCGGTAACCGCTCTGGTAGAGTCCGGCGCGGCCAACCCCGCCGTCAAGATGCCGAAGCTAATCCGCGCGGCCGACTCAGGCGACATCAAGAAAGTCAGGGCTGCTCTCAAGGCGGGGGGCGATGTAAAAACCAGGGACAGCTGGGGCTGGACAGCACTTATGCGAGCCGCCGGAGGCGGCTATGACGATATATGCGCCGCACTGATAAAAGGCGGCGCGGACGTAAACGCCGCTAACGGCACGGGCGTGACGGCCGTAACGGCCGCGTCCAGGCACGGCCATGCGGCCACGGTTAGGATTTTGGCCGAGAGCGGCGCTGACGTGAACAAGGCCGCGGCGGACGGGACGACCCCGCTCATGCTCGCGTCCTGGCGAAGACATCCGGAGGCGGCGAGCGTATTGATCCAGAAAGGCGCCAGGGTAAACGCGGCTAACGAAGACGGCTGGACGGCTCTGATGTTCGCAGCCCGGTTCGGCGGCGCTGACATCGTCCGGATGCTTGTTGACGCGGGCGCTAAGCTGGACGCGGCAAAAAACGACGGCCTCACGCCTCTTATGCTCGCGTCGTGGTTCGGCTCAAAGGACGCGGCCGTTGCGCTGGTTGAGAGGGGCGCAAGGATCGATACGGCGGACAGGTTCGGGCATACCGCACTGGGGTTTGCGGCCGAAGGCGGATGGACTGAAATTATATCCTATCTGCTTAAAAACGGCGCGGACCCCAACTTCGTCGACGGCGAGGGAATGACCCCGCTTATGTATGCGGCCTCAGAAGGCAGAAGGGATGCCGCCTTGCTCCTGATAGCGAATGGGGCGCGCATAAACGAGGCGGGCGTCCTAAGGAAGACGGCGCTTTTCTATGCCGTCGAAGGCGGTTACCCCGAGACGGTGGATGCCCTCCTTAAAAGCGGCGCTGACGCCGCGGCTTCCGATTCTATGGGCTCACCGGTCATCGGCTACTCCCACGGCAACCGCGAGGTCGAGGCCCTGCTGGGGAAGGCAGGGGCGCTTGGCCCGGCAAAATAAATTTTATTGACAAGCACGGCGTTTTTATATAGCATTTCCCCTGAGTTTGCCAGGACTGTTTATAACAATACATGGCAATTCCGGATATAAGGCAATTCCCGAAACCCATCGACCATTAAAAGGCAGAGGCGGCAGTTAACCGGTAACCCCTCGAATAGGAGACCCTCATGCAGAACCTGAAAAGTGCAGCGTTAATGCTGTTTATCGCCGCTGCGGCAGTGGTTGCGCTCGCCGGGCCGGGCATGACCGAAGAGTCCGGGGAGTCGCGCGGGGCGGCCGCACCTATGGAAAATATGACGGGAGTGACACCCGCGCCCGCGCCGATGCAGTCGGGTGCGGCCCTTCCGGACGAGGCGGCCCCAGACAATGCGGCGCCCGCGCCGATGCAGCAACACAGCATCATATAAAGCCTGGAGCTAAAGCCATGACAAGAAGGGCGCCTACAATAGAGGCGCCCTTCTTATTCATGCGGCCTCCGTCCCGCCAACTCCTCGTGGCGCGTCTGGATGAACTAAATCATTCCCTCCGAGCGATTGAGCGCTCACATGACCCCGTTTATGCCGTCGCCGGGATAGCCGTAAATCCGCCTCACGCCCCATTCGTACAGGCGTTCGACCAGGAAATCGCTTGCGGTATGGCCCAGTTTTTTCTCTACTCTCTGCACCTGTGAGCTGCCGGCAGTTGTGGCCATCGCTTTCCTCCTTCAATTTTTTTGTTTGACTTAAAAACCAGTAGCCAAAAGTTTCGCGATATTATACTTGACATACCCATTAACTTGTGATATCCTTTCTTTTGAAAGGAGATAATAACCATGCAATCAATAATATCAGCACCGCAGTTTCACAATGAAGAATCGGCATATGAATTTGTCGAATCTATCCTTTGGCCTGATGGTCCTGTCTGCCCTCATTGCGGGGGTATGGAGCATAGCAAAAAGATGAAGGGCAAGAGCACCCGGATTGGTCTTTACAAATGCTATGATTGCCGAAAGCCCTTTACCGTGAAAATCGGTACTATCTTTGAGGACAGCCATGTTGCCTTAAGGCTCTGGCTACAGGCCATATTCCTTGTTGCATCCTCAAAGAAGGGTATCAGCGCAAACCAGCTTCACCGGACTTTAGGCGTTACCCTTAAGACCGCTTGGTTCATGGGACACCGTATCCGTGAGGCAATGCGGGAAGGTGCTTTTGTTCCGTTCGGGGCCGACGGCGGGATCGTCGAATCAGACGAAACCTTCATAGGCAGAGAACCCGGAATACCAATAAGGCGCGCATACCACCACAAGCTTAAGGTTCTTTCGCTTATTGACCGGGAAACCAAATGCGCCCGGAGTATGGTTGTTGATGATGTAAACGCAAAAACTCTTGTCCCTATTCTCAAGGAGAATATCGAGAAGGAAGCGCGGATGATGACCGATGACGCTGTACAGTATCGGCGTTTAAGCAAGCATTTCAGGGAACACGATGTTGTCTGCCATAGTCAAGGCGAGTATGTGAACTTTGAGGATAACGATATCCATACCAACACCGTGGAAGGATACTTTTCGATATTCAAGCGCGGCATGAAAGGCGTATATCAGCACTGCAATAAAAACCACCTTCACCGCTATTTAGCTGAATTTGATTTCCGGTATAATTTACGGAAGGCCAAAGGCGTTGATGATACCCAAAGGGCCGAAAAGCTTTTGAAGGGCGTGGTGGGACGGCGTTTAACTTACGAAACAGCTAATTAAAGAGAAGCATAAGGTGAATAATGGGAAGAAAGAAAAAACCACCAAAAGATGATAAAGAACAATCTGCCCGGTTTATAGAAACCGCCGGGCAGATTGAAGCGGACAAGGAAACTTTCGAGAAAGCTTGCAGGGCGATATTGAAGCCAAAAGGTAAAAAGCGGGACTTAACTAAGAGACTTCCGCCAAGTGGTTAATTGATTCATGGCGTCTGCAAAACGCTGGAGAAAATCACCGTCATATCCATGCTGGATGTGATGCTCTTCATTTAGCAATTCTTCTATTGGCTCAAGCCCTTTATGGAAAGGGTGGTTATTAATTTTTCTATGCACTGCCCATGCTACAAGGTCGGCGGCCTGAAAGGTAGAGAGTATGCGACTGTCTTCGGTAAATGAGCCAACGTGCAAAGGTTTAAGTTTTTGCCATTCCATCATTACGTCATATGCTTGTCTTAAGTCTTCTTTATGTCGGCATCCGTGGTCATAAAAATATGCGATATTACCCGCAATATCGCCAAACTGCGCCCTATATTCCGCTTGACTGTGGTTGAGATAAGACAAAAGAACAAAACAGGTTATATATATAGAAGAGTTTTCTCGAATTTCCGGTGCAAAGGAGTCTTCATATTGCTGCTTATGCAGAGTTGCCGCGACGCTGTAAATTTTACAGTCGTTTATCAATTTAACGCATTCCGAAAAGAATTTAAACCTTTTTGACTTATTGCGCGGCTTATCCCGCATATGTAGCGGCGGGGTTATTCCATATCTGGATAATAAAGATTGCCATTGTTCTTCAAAATATAAAAACTCTGGCTTTCTAAAAAGAACCCCGGCAACAACGGCATAGGGACTATCATTGCCAAGAGTTACCGTGCTTTCATCAAGATAGCAGGTAACGGCAATTGACATTCTATCTGGGTCATCGGAATGGTGCATTACCCACCATAAGTGTTCAAGATGAAATCTATTGTTTTTTACAGGTGCGGACATTTTATTCTCGCCACTTGGGGATGTCAATAAAAGTTATAATCGGATTGCTTTCAGCAAGAATTGTACCAGAGCAAAATAAGTGGTTTTATTGAGAGGTAAAGACGATTAAACTACGGCAAAGAGGCGCAGAAAAAGCCTATAAAACTCAATACTTGAAATTAGGGTACGTTAAGTATAATATTGCGAAAAGTTTAAGCCTAGGCCTAGTTATTATCAAATCTCGGACACCTCTAAGTATCCAATAATTAAAACAAAATAAGGATGGTTCAAGCATGCGCCCCTGAACTTTCCCGGTATTGTCAAACCGGATATTTTTGTTATTCCGATATTAATTATTAAGTTGTTTATTTGCATTTTTGCTAGTAAAATAAGAGCTTCTGGCTTCCGTAACGCAGTAAACCTTTACCTGGAGTGCTTAATGAAGATTATCAGGGTCTTATGCGCAGTTGCCCTTTCGTGGCTTTTCATCTCCTCCGCCTTGGCTGGTCAGGCCCCGGAGCCTAAATCTCCTCCTTCGGGGGAGCCTCCGAGAACGAAGATGATAAGCGGTACGGTCAGGGAGGTACTCAGTAGCGGCGGATATACCTACGTCCTGCTTGAAAGAGAGGGCGAGAAGGTCTGGGTGGCGATGCCGGAGGCAAAGATGAAGGTGGGTGAGAAGGTGAGCCTCGGTCCCGGCGTATTCATGAGCAATTTCAAGAGCAACACCCTCCACAGGACATTCGACAGCATAATCTTTTCCACGGGGCCGGCGGCGCTGCCCGGCTCGAAAGACGACGCCTCCAGGAAGAAGACCGCCGCGGTCTCCGCCGAGAAGATAAGCGTCGATAAGGCAGAGGGCGACAACGCCTATACCGTGGCTGACCTCTACAGGAACAGCTCAAAGCTCGACAAAAAAGAGGTACTGGTCAGGGGCAAGGTGGTCAAGGTCTCTACCCAGATAATGGGGAAGAACTGGGTCCATATACAGGACGGCTCCGGCTCCGCCGACCGGGGCAACAACAACCTGGTAGTCACGATAAAGGACAGCCCGCCCTCTATAGGCGACATAGTCATCGCGAAGGGCGTACTCACCAAGGACAAGGACTTCGGCTACGGGTACAAGTACGACGTAATCCTCGATAACGCGTCCGTGAAGAAGCAGGAGGGCGTGAAATGACCAATGACATACCCGACAGGTACGAAAACGTAGCCGCCGCCGTAAAGGCCAACGTCTATTTCGACGGAAAGGTCGTAAGCCACACAGTATTCTTCGGGGACGGCTCGAAAAAGACGCTCGGAATAATCTTTCCGGGTAAATTCTCCTTCAATACCGGCGCACCCGAAAGGATGGACATTACCGAAGGCTCTTGCCTGGTAAAGCTGGCGGGCGAGGAAGACTGGCGCTCATTCAGCGCGGGCAGCTTCTTCCTCGTCCCGGGCGGCTCGTCCTTCGAGATCTCCGTCCCAGGCGGCCATGCAGAATACGTCTGCTCGTTCGAATAATAATTCCAATTAACCCGTTATAAATAAGCCGCCATTTCAGCGTGGCGGCCTGTTTGGGGCCGCCTTGACGCTGACCCGCCCTCGGCTATACTTATAAAGTCAACCCTCTGAACAAAAAGAAAAATATATAACCCACAGAAAGGCCGCAGGAGATGAAAATAGCCCAGGTCTCTCCGCTTTATGAGTCCGTCCCGCCGAAGTTATATGGGGGGACCGAGCGTGTCATAGCGTACCTTACCGAGGAGCTTGTCCGGCAGGGGCATGACGTCACGCTTTTCGCGAGCGGGGACTCGGTCACCTCGGCCAGGCTCATCCCTCTTTGCGAGAGGGCCCTTCGTCTGGACAAGGACTGCGTGGATACGATGCCCCACCATATGCTCCTTCTGGAGGAGGTCTTCCAGCGCATAGAGGATTTTGATATCGTCCATTTCCATATAGATTACATGCACTTCCCTCTCTCCAGGAGGCACTTCTTCACGCAAGTGACAACGCTCCACGGCAGGCTCGACATCCCGGACCTGGCCCCCTTGTACCGGGAGTTTTCCGAAATGCCGCTCGTTTCGATATCCGATGCGCAGCGCGGGCCCCTGCCTTGGGCGAACTGGCAGGCTACGGTATACCACGGCCTGCCGCCCGGCCTTCTAAGACTCCATGAGCGTCCCGGGAGTTACCTGGCCTTCCTGGGCCGGGTATCGCCGGAGAAGAGGCTGGACCGCGCCATTGAGATAGCCAGGGCGGCGGACATGGAGCTGAAGGTCGCCGCCAAGGTGGACAAGGCGGACGAGAAATACTTCGGCGACGTGATAAGACCGCTCCTTGGCCAGCCCGGCATAGATTTTATCGGAGAGATAGATGAGCGCCGGAAGGACAGCTTCCTGGGCGGGGCTTACGCCCTGCTCGCGCCCATAGACTGGCCCGAGCCTTTCGGTCTCGTAATGATAGAGTCTATGGCCTGCGGGACGCCCGTAATCTCGTACCCGTGCGGCTCCGTCCCCGAAATTATAGACGAAGGGATA
>JBEKYB010000013.1:0-12640 GCA_049511435.1 Nitrospirota bacterium
CGGAACTCAGCCTTTCGCTCAGGTCCTTGAGCCGGGCCATCTGACCCTTCATATCTATTATGCTACCGGCAAACTGTTTCAGCTGCTCCTTCTGCTGCACAGTTTCGTAGCGGAGCATGTCAAGTTCCCAGACTTTGCCGCGCATGTGGAAATATTCACCGAACATGCAAAAAGACACAATGGTGGCGAGCACGATGGTTATCCCGGCATTCCGTAGAAAGGTCTTAGAAATGCTGAACTTGTGGACCCTCGAGTTGGGGCCCGGCAAGATAACTATTGTGAAGTACTCTTTCTGCTTACTGCTCGAGGACTTCCTTAAATTCTCGTACTTCCACATCAGCCTTTTGAGCAAAAGGCGCCTCCCCCTTTCGTAAGATGAAATTTTTTAACACATGGGGTCTGGCATGTCAAGGATTTTTTGTAAGAGGCAGGTTTTGCATTCCCCCGCCTTTTTAATGCACCGGTCCTTGGCAAGCTTCACGATGAGGGCATGGAACTCGTTGTAAAGCCTTACGTCCTTCGGCAAACGGTCCGTGAAGAAACTCTGTACCTGATGATAGTCGGAGGTCTCCGGGAAGAAGCCGTGCCGCGAGAATATCCGCTTCGTGTAAGCGTCCACTACGAACACCGGGCAGTCCAGGGCATAAAGGAGGATGGAATCGGCCGTCTCGGGTCCTATGCCCGGCACGGAGAGGATTTCGCTCCTGAGCCTCTCGCACGGTTCGTCCCTCATCCTCTCGATACAGCCGCTGTGGCGTTCGATGAAGTAGGAAATAAACGCCTTTAGCCTCTTCGCCTTGATATTGAAATATCCGGAGGGCTGGATTAGCCGGGCAAGGTCGTCCGCTGCCATCTCGTGCATTATCTCCGGCGATAGCGCCCCGGCATTCTTAAGATTGGTTATCGCCTTCTCAACGTTTCCCCAGTTCGTGTTCTGGGTGAGTATCGCACCAACCATTACCTCGAACGGCGTCTCCCCCGGCCACCATTGCTGCGGGCCGTAGTGGGCCAGAAGGGCATTGTATATTTCCACCAAGTCATTAGAACGCTTATGTGGGACGGCCTCGTATTCCACGCGCTTCCCGTTCACAAGGATATGCGCTTTGCGGGTAGGCTCCGGAAGCCTGTACCCTTTTGAGCATTTCAGGACGAGCTCGCAGGCGAAGGAGAGGTCTACCATATGCCCGGCCGAGACGTAGACAGGCTTCACGCCGTCCCGCGTCCTAAGCGCGCGCCCGACCTCCGCGCCCTTGTAGACCAGCGGAGACGAGGAACCGCGCCGCTTGGCCGGCTCTTTGTAATCGCCGACCAGCACGGATTTCGCGCAGCCGACGGACGGTATCCCGAGCAGGACGCCCATGTGCGAGGCAATCCCGAAGCCCCTCGGGTGCGCCACCCCCTGGCCGTCGAATATCAAAACATCCGGCTTATGCTTAAGTTTCCTGAACGCTTCTAGGGTAATCGGGCCTTCGCGGAAGGTGAGCAGGCCAGGGATGTATGGGAAGGAGCTGGACCCGGATGCAGTGGATTCCTCGACAACCTCCATATCCGGGTACCTCATTACAATGACCGCAGCAAAATATCTGTCCGTGGTCCTGGAATACGAGACGTCCGCCCCGGCTACTAGATTCACTTCCTTCACCATGTTTCGGGCGATGAGGCGGCTTTTAACTTTTTCCTGAACTAAGACGGCGTCTTTGTAGTTGTCCGGCCAGGGATGTCTGACCTTCTGTCTAAGCAAGTCGGGTATTCTCTTCCAGCCAGAGGAGGTACGGCTTATGACCTCCCACAACAGGAACGGCTATAATCTCGGGCACCTCGTAAGGGTGAAGCTCGGCAACCCTTTGCGAGAGCGCATCGAAGTTCCGAAGCACAGTCTTCACGACCATCAGGCATTCGGAGTCGTCGCAGGTCTCGCCTTTCCAGCTGTATATGGAGCGGACGCCCTTGACGATGTTGGCGCAGGCGGCGAGTTTTTCCTCCACGAGCGTGCGCGCAATCTTCGCGGCGGTTTCCTCATCAGGAGTGGTTATGAAAATGACAACTGGCTCAACCATTGCACTCAAGTCCGTTGAACTCAAGCCCTTTTTCATCCGGGCCGGGCCTCTCTTCAAGGTACGGCCTCAGGGCGTCGGTAATGTCCTGTTTTATATAATACGGGACGTCGAGCCTCCTGCGGAAGCTGAAAGGAGGGGATACCTTCTTCACGCCCATCTCGTCCGCCTCCTCTTCGGCCGTCATCACCAGCCACCAGTTCAGCTCCTCGGCGATGCCGTAAAAGGCGTGGCGCTCCTCGTTGTTCAGCCCGCTGAGGAGCGTTTCGTAATACCTGCCCGATATGCAGTTGAGCCTCTCTATCCCCGTCTCCCGCAAAAGCGCTACGATTAGCTCGGGATGTATGCCGAAGCCGTCCTTGACCTTCACCCGGTTCTCCGAGATAAGGGCTTTCGCCATGTCCTTTGTCCGCTGCTCCCGGTCAAGCTTGTCCTGCACGAACAGCGCGAACTCGCGCATGAACAGGCGGTTCTGCCTCTTGTTCTCCGCCGCCGCAAAACTAGCCGGCAACAGCAGGACGGCCATGAGCGTTATCACGGAAACAATACGCCGGCAGCCTATATTCACTGCTCCCTTATCTCCGCGCCCAGCTTTTCCCTCAGCGCGGCGACCACGGCCTGGTGCACCTCGTTCACCTCTTCATCCGTCAGGGTGCGCGAGGTGCTCCGGTACGTTATAGTATATGCCAGGCTTTTTTTCCCTTCGGGTATTGGCTTGCCCGCATAATAATCGAACAGCCGGATATCCTCTATGAGTTCGATCTTCAAGGACTCTATGACCCGCATTATGCTGAAGGACGTAACTTCTTCTGGCACTATCACGGCTACGTCTCGCTCGACCGACGGGAACCGCGGAAGCGGAGAATATTTCGGCGGCTCAGGTTCCAGGTCCAGGAGCGACTGCAGGTCCAGTTCGAATATATACGCACCGACCGGCAGGTCGCAGGCCCTTATCACGCCGGGATGCAGTTCGCCCAGGTAACCGGCCCCCTTGCCGCCCACCATTATCCATGCCGACTTACCCGGATGGAGAAAGGGTATCTCTTCCGCGGGCGTGTAAACGGCGCCGGTAATCCGGAGCGAATCGAGGAGTGTGTCAACCATGCCCTTAATGTCGTAAAAGTCTATCGCTCCGTCGCGCGCGTCCCAGAGGTTCTCGCCACGCTTGCCGGTGGCCAGCGCCGCGGCATATAGCGGCTCGGACGGGAGTCCCGGCCCCTCGCTCAAAAACACCTTTGATATCTCGAATATCCTGACGTCGCGGACTCCCCGGCTCAGGTTCCAGGAGAGGTTGCCTATCAGGCTCGGTATCAGGGTCGTCCGCATCACGGACTGCTCTACTGTGAGCGGGTTCCTGAGCGTCACGACCTTCCTTCTGTAATCGTCTTCGGGCAGCAGGATGCGGTCGAGGTCACGAGGGTCAATGAAGCTGTAGTTTATCACCTCGTTGTACCCGCTCGCCAGCATCGCCGCTTTAATCTTCCCGGACGTGCCCCTTATCTTGTCGGGCGCGCCCGGGTTCATCGCGTATTCGGGCAGGGCGCTCCTGATCTTGCCGTAGCCGTGTATCCTGGCGACCTCCTCTACCATGTCTACTTCCCGCGTGAGGTCCGGCCTGAAGGGCGGCGCCTCCACGGTCAGTGTCTTCGAGTCCTCGTTTTTAATGTCGAGCCGGAGCCGGGTGAATATGTCCTTTATCTCGGACTTGTCGAGGTCGGCGCCCAGTATCGAGTTGACCTTTGCAACCCGCACCTTCACCTCGGGCATCTCTATACGCTTCGGGTATTCGTCGGCCTGGCCCTTTGCGATTTTCCCGCCGGCAAGCTCCGCCATCAGGGCGGCAGCCCTGTCAAGCGCGAGGATGAGCCCCTCGGGGTCGGTGCCTCTTTCGAAGCGGTGCGAGGCCTCCGTGTGAAGGCCGAGCTTCTTTGAAGTGCGTCTTATACTCGACGGGTTGAAATATGCGGCCTCTATGAAGACGTTTACCGTTCCGTCCGAGACCTCCGAGTTCTGTCCGCCCATCACGCCAGCTAGCGCGACGGGCCGCTTGCCGTCGCAGATTAGGAGCATGCCGTCCGAAAGCTTCCGTTCAGTGCCGTCCAGTGTAGTGAAGACCTCGCCTTCGGCCGCGGCCCGCACGATAATCTCCTTGTCCTCCAGGAGGTCGTAGTCGAAGGCGTGGAGAGGCTGGCCCATCTCCATCATCACGTAGTTTGTAACATCCACCACGTTGTTTATCGGACGGACGCCGACGGCCTTGAGGCGCATCTTCATCCAGTCAGGCGACTGCGCTATCCTTACGCCTTTTATGATGCGCCCGGCATATCGCGGGCAGAGGCCCGCATCTTTTATCTCCACGCCTATCATGTCCGTTATCCGCCCGCCGCTTTCTTTCAAATTTACGTGCGGCATCCTCAGCTCTTCCCTCGTGAGGGCTACGGCCTCGCGCGAAATGCCGAGAACGGACAGGCAGTCGGGCCGGTTGGGCGTCACGTTGACCTCCATAGCCCAGTCGTCAAGCCCTATGGCTTTTACTATATCCTCTCCGACCGGCGCGTCCTCGGGGAGGAGCATCAGCCCCGTGGAGTCCTTCGCGAGCCCGAGCTCCTTCTCGGAGCAGAGCATCCCGAACGAAGTCACGCCCCGGAGCTTGGCCTTGGTTATCTTCAGGCCGCCCGGGAGCGAAGCGCCCGAGAGCGCCAGCGGGGCCTTGTCCCCGGCCTTCATGTTCTTTGCCCCGCAGACTATCGGCAGGACTTCCGAACCGGTGTCCACGTCGCAGACGGTGAGCTTGTCCGCGTCCGGGTGCGGGTTAACCGATATTATCTTCCCGACTATGACGCCCGAAATTCCCTCGCCTAAATATTCGAGGGCCTCCACCTCCAGCCCCGCCATAGTCAGCCTGTCGGACATCTGCTGCGGCGTCAGGTCCGTCTTTACAAACTCTCTCAGCCAGTTGTAGCTTATGCGCATTTTATTTGCTCTAATAGTCCTTTATTGATTTTGCATTCAGGAATTCCAGGAGCTCTTCTTTCACTCTGTCCCGGAATCCCACCATGTCCATCGGGACCATGCCGGTCTTCTTGACCCCGCCACCGCTCATATAATCCACGACAAAATACTCGCGGAGCCTCCCCTTTTTATCCTTTACTGCCTTGAACCCCGCCCGCTCCACCTTATCCCATAGCCCCCTGTCCTTGTTGAACGGAGTAACACCGTAAACAATAAAACCGGCGTCGTCCCATTCGAATACTGGGAACTTCCAGAACCTGTACACCGCCAGGATTATTACGATATTGAGCAGGTACAAAAGGGCTAGGGGCAGCGTCGTATGCGGCCCGTGCAGCTTCTTCATGAGGAAACCGAGCACGACGTCCGCGAAGACCGTGTACAGGATTACCTCGTTCATCCTCCTCTGCGAGAGGAACATCCGCCCTTTCATCATCAAAATTGCCTTATGAAGCGGAGGTCGTTTTCGTAGAAGAGCCTTATGTCGTCTATCCCGTACTTGAGCATCGCTATCCTCTCGACGCCCATCCCGAAGGCGAAGCCGGTATACTCCTCCGGGTCGTAGCCGACGGCCCGGAAGACCTCAGGGTCCACCATCCCGGAGCCTAATATCTCGAGCCAGCCGGAGTTCTTGCAGACCCGGCAGCCGGACCCGCCGCAGATGACGCACTTAATGTCCACTTCGGCGGAAGGCTCCGTGAACGGGAAGAAGCTAGGGCGGAACCGGGTCGCCGTGTCCTCACCGAACATCCTGCCTATAAAGGCCTCCAGCACCCCCTTCAGGTGCGCGAATGTAATGTGCCTGTCCACCAGCAGGCCCTCGACCTGGTGGAACATCGGCGTATGCGAGACGTCCGCGTCGCAGCGGTATACCTTGCCCGGCGCGATAACCTGCACCGGCGGCCGCTTCGACCTCATAACGCGCACCTGCACCGGCGAGGTATGCGTCCTAAGTACCACCTCGTCCGTCACGTAAAAGGTGTCCTGCATGTCACGCGCGGGGTGGTCCTTGGGCATGTTGAGCGCCTCGAAGTTGTAGTAGTCGAGCTCCACTTCAGGGCCTTCGGCGACGGAGAAACCCATGTCCCGGAATATCTCCACTATCTCGCCCGTCACGGACGATATGGGATGCTCACGGCCAATGCCCGGCCTTCTGCCCGGCATCGTCACGTCTATCCGCTCCGCCCTTAGGCGCGCCGCATGCTCCGACTCGGCGATTTTATCGCCCGTAGTATTGAAGCTTTCCTGATATAGGCTGTTGAGTTCGTTCAGGGCGCGCCCAGCATCCTTTCTCTTCTCCGGGGCCTCCGCCGGTATCCGTTTCCGGAGCAACGAGATAAGCCCTTTCTTGCCGAAAAGCTCCACCTCTATCTCTTTCAAGTCTTCGCCCGTCCTTGCCGCCTCCGGTATCAGCTCCTCGATTTTAAGAGCCGCGCGCACCGAACCTATGGCCTCCTCAACCGAGGGCAGGCGCTCCAGCGCCTCCTTCTGCTCCCTGATTTTCTCTATGAACTGTTTGATTTGCATCAGAAGGTTATCTCTTCTATAGATTTCCTAGGTCTCGGCTCCGGGTCCTCGTCCGGGTAGCCGACCGGCATTAGCGTAGCCGGTATTATCCAGGAGGGAAGTCCAAACAGGCGCGAGACCGCGTCTTTGTCGAAGAGGTGCACCCAGCAGGTCCCCAGGCCGAGGCTGGCCGCCGTCAGCGCGATGTGCTCGGTCGCGATAGCCGTATTGAACGAGGCGCTCTGGGCGTATTTTATCAGCTCTTTCTCTTCGTCCTGCGTCAGGACATCCAGCCCCATCGCGTTAAGGTCGGACTGCGTTATCACGTCTTTATCTAGGAGTTCCTTGAACCTAGCCTTATACGTCTTCGAATAGGACATGGTGTCGGCGCATATCACTATTACCGCGGGCGCCTGCTGGACGTGCAACTGGTTGCGCGAGCACTGGAAGACCTTCTCCTTCAGCGACGGGTCGGTGACGACCCTGAACTTCCAGGGCTGGGAGTTTGTGCCTGAAGGCGCGAGCCTTGCGGCCTCAAGTATCTGGTCCAACATCCACTGCGGCACCGGGTCAGGCTTGTACTTCCGTATCGAGCGGCGCTTCTTGATTGCGTCCATCAACTCCATTCTGGCCTCCGTTATCTATGGGCTTAAAATCAATTATTTTATCTTCAGGGAAAAGTACCTTTAATGCTGAGCGAAGCTTATCTTCCGTCTCTTCCAAAAAAGGTAAGGTTTCATTAACAAAGCATATCTCCATTTCCGTATAACGACGCAGTGTTGGACCTACCGTATTATCTTTCTGATTGAAAAAATACTCATTCATGTCATTGAATTTATCATCGTCTTTTATACCGGCTTCCCTAAATAAAGACTGCTTAACGTGGAGATACTCTACGTGTTCATTAATTAATTGTGCAGCCGATTGAAATTTTCTTTCAGCTAAATATAATTTTCGCAAACATTTAAGATAGTTTGTTTTAGCAAGGAAACTTAAACTGTCAAAATCAAATCTATAACTCTCAGGATTCAAAATAAAAGTGGGCGCTATAACAAAATGTTTATATTTATGCTCTTTCTTTTGATCTATCTTTTCTTGAATTTTTAAGAGTTCATTAATTTGAGTAAAAATCACAAAAAGTGCGCGATTTCCTGCCGCCACTTCGGTTGCTCGCCTTTTCTTTTCCTCCGCTATATCCCTGCGTTTATTCGCATACCACACGCCCGCAAAAGCAGCTATCAATGTAGCTATAGCTGGCACTAAGATTTCAACCCATTTCAACAATTCGGCTGGTATAGCCGTTCGGGCATGCTGACTCGCTACTATCGAAGTGGCTAAAGGCAATATATGATCAGCCATGCAATTTCCCTTCTAAGGCCTCAGCCTGTGCCCGGAATGTTATCGCCCGACATCTCGCTTTTGAGATATCTCTCCTTCTCGCTGTATATGCACCCGCAATATTTCTGGTGGTACATCTTGAGCTCGTGCGAGATTTTCTGGCCCTCTTCCCAGCCGCGCCGGAAATCCCGGTACAGGAACTTTATCTTCACGTCGCGCGAAATCACGTCCGCAATCTGGACCAACAGCTCGTGCTTCTGGTATTTGCTGAAAAGGAGCGTGGTAGTGAACGCGTCATAGCCGGAGTCCTTTGCCGTCTGAGCCGCCTTCCGAAGCCGCATCTCATAACATATCGCGCAGCGGTCGCCGTCGCTCATAACCACGCGCCGGAGGAACTCCTCGACGTCGTATCCCACCTCGCTCGCCAGTGTGAGGTGCTGCGTCTTTGCATAGTCCTCAAGCGCCGCAAGCCGCACCCTGAACTCCGTGTACGGATGGATATTGGGGTTGTAAAAATACCCGTCAGGGAATATGCCTTCATCCCTTAAGGCCTTTAGCGGGAAGACCAGGCACGGCGCGCAGCAGATGTGAAGGAGCAGTTTCATAGGAACCTCCCCTGGATATTGCCCTTATCCCGGCCGTAATGGCTGTATGCGGCGGGCGTGGCGAGACGGCCCCTTGGGGTGCGCTCCAGCAATCCCTCCTGGATAAGGAACGGCTCGTAGACGTCTTCTATCGTATCCCGTTCCTCCGCGACCGCGGCCGCAAGAGTGTCAAGCCCTACCGGCCCTCCGCCGAACTTGTCGATTATAGCCAAAAGGAGCTTTTTATCCATCGCGTCCAGGCCTCTTTGGTCCACTTCGAGCCTTTCGAGCGCCGTGTTCGCGGCATCCACGTCTACGGCCGTCCGGCCGCGCGAAGGACCGGGCTCCCCGGCCGCGACCTGCGCAAAATCACGGACCCGACGTAGGAGCCGGTTCGCTATCCTGGGCGTCCCGCGGGAGCGTTTCGCGATCTCGAACGCCCCGTCCTCGGTTATCCCTATCCCCAAAAGCCCCGACGAGCGCTTCACAACCTTCTTCAACTCATCCGGCGAATAGAACTCCAGCCTTGCCAGGACGCCGAACCGCTCCCGAAGCGGCGAGGTCAGTAGCCCCGCGCGGGTCGTCGCACCCACCAGCGTGAACGGCGGCAAGTCCAGCTTTATCGACCGTGCGGACGGCCCCTGTCCTATAATTATATCAAGCTGGTAGTCTTCCATCGCCGGGTACAGTATCTCTTCGATCACCCGGTTGAGCCGGTGTATCTCGTCCACGAACAGGACATCGCCCCGTTCGAGGTTGGTGAGTATAGCCGCAAGGTCGCCCGCCCTCTCTATCACCGGCCCGGAGGTGGTCTTGATGCCCACGCCCATCTCCCGGGCTATAATATGGGCCAGGGTGGTCTTCCCCAGGCCGGGAGGCCCCGAAAAAAGCACGTGGTCGAGGGCTTCGCCGCGCTCCTTAGCCGCCCGGATGAACACCTTCAGGTTCTCCTTGATCCTCTCCTGTCCGACGTATTCGTCGAATGTCGTCGGCCTGAGCGCCAGGTCGAGGTTCAGGTCCTCTACGTTCTTTTCCGGGCCTATCATTCGTTCGTCCATCGGTACATATTAGCAAAACATAAGGCCTTTTGCCATAAAAAAAGCCCGCCTGACGGCGGGGTTATAATACCCTGCCTATTTTTTGTATGTTATTTTATAAACCGCTCCGGCATAGTCGTCCGAAACCAAAAGCGCGCCGTCCGGCATTACCTGCACGTCCACCGGCCGCCCCCATGGGTCCTGACTCTGGAGCCAGCCTTCGGCAAATACCTCGTGCTTCACGGGCTTCCTGTCCTTCGTCATCGGCACGAACTCTACGCGGTAGCCGATTTTGGTGCTCCGGTTCCAGGAGCCGTGCTCGGCGACGAATATGCCGTCCTTGTACTTTGCCGGGAACATATCCCCGGTGTAGAACCTTATGCCAAGCGAGGCCACATGCGCGGGGAACTCAAGCTCGGGCGGCGTAAACTCGCTCGCCTTATGGCCCTTTCCGAACTCGGGGTCGGATATGTTCTTGCCGTGCCAGTACGGGAACCCGAAGTGCATCCCGGGTCTCGGGGCGTGGTTCAACTCGTCCGGCGGAAGCTCGTCCCCCATCCAGTCCCGGCCATTGTCAGTAAACCACAGCTCTTTCGTGACCGGATCCCAGTCGAACCCGACGGTGTTCCGGACGCCGCGCGCGAATATCTCGAACCCGCTCCCGTCCGGTTTGAGCCTGGTTATCGACGCGAACGGGTCGCCGGGGTCGCAGATGTTGCAAGGCGCGCCGATGGGCACGTAGAGATACCCGTCCGGGCCGAAACGTATGAACTTCCAGCCGTGGTGAGTCTTGTCCGGGTATTTGTCGTACACGACCACGGGCTTCGGCGGGTTCTTCAAATGGTCTTCTATGTTGTCAAAACGCAGGATGCGGCTGATTTCCGCGACGTACAGCGAGCCGTCCCTGAAGGCGACGCCGTTCGGGGTATCTAGGTTGTCCGCTATTACATAGACTGCCTTAGCCTTGCCGTTTTTGTCGGGGTCGATGAGGGCATATACCTTGCTGCCGCGCGTCCCGATGAATACCGTGCCCTTGTCCCCAAGCGCGATAGAGCGCGCCCCCGGCACCTTGTCCGAGTATATGCTTATGTGGAACCCCGGCGGCAGCTTGATATATTTCAGCTTATCCGCTATGTCGGCGGCAAAGGAATAGTGGGCAATAAGCAGCAAAATGGCGGCAAAAAGGATTGGTTTCAGGCGCATTAGTCCCCCTTTTTTACAGGTTCTATTTAATTATAGCTTTTTGGGTAAAAATCGTGGGGGGCTATATCAGCTTTGCTGTTCGATGACCTTTTTATCTTTACCGAACGTAGGCACAAGGTCCAATGGGTTCACAGGCTTTTCCACTGGCTCAGGGACATTTTTAAGGTATTCCAGATTGCGGAACAAGACAACTTGAGCAGTAATGCTGTAGCAGAATATAAGGACTTCAAGGCATCTGACAATTATATCCGTAAGTATACTTCTATGAATAAAAATATAAATTATTTGAAAAAATGCAGACGGCGCCATACCAAACACAGATAAAACAAATATAACGCTAAATACTTTCCACCATCTCCATTCTGTAAGTGATTCACTGTATCTTAGCGCATCCATGTCTTTTTTGCCTTTTAAGGCAACTACGTAAGTAACAAAGACGTAACATACACTCCATATAATGCTTGGTATTATAAACAGCAAAAACAACCCCGCAAGTATAATAAGAGTTAAAAAGTTCGTCCAAATAGAAGACGGCCAGACTTCATATGCTGATTTTATAGACTTCTCAAAACTTACCTTCTCGGCTTTAATTGCACCATTTACTATTAAAGAAAGGACTATCAAGTTCACAAAAATTGTGAAAGCTATCCAGGTTAAAATATTTAAAAGCGTTCTACTCATTATGTGAGACCCGTCGAGCTGCAAAAGGAAATAATGAACAAAATAATAGGAAATTACAATGGCGGCATAAAGTAAAATGGCGGGCAGCAAGACCGGGAAATTATTTTTAAAAACTCGCCAGCCTACTTGAATTAATTCTTCGAGCTTTAATTCCTGGACTTTTATTTGCAATTCTAAAGTGGGTTCCAATAGTTACCCCTTTGATAATACTTTCAGCGCCTCCCGGATGAGCGCCTCGATGGATATGTCTTCCGCAGCCGCGCAGACCCTTTTGACCGCGTCCTCGGCCATGTTCTTCTTGTAGCCCAGGTTCACGAGCGCGGAAACGGCCTCCTCTTTCTGGCGGTTCGGGATGTTTCCCGTGGAACACGGGCCAGACAGCTCAGGCACGCCTAGCGCGCCGACCTTGTCCCTGAGCTCAAGCACCAGCCTTGCGGCCGTCTTCAGCCCTATGCCCGGGATGGTCGATATTTTACGCTCATCGCCCCTGGTTATCGCATCCACGAGTATGTCGAGTGGCAGGCCCGAGACTACGTTCAGGGCCAGTTTCGGCCCGACACCCGAGACGCTGGTCAAAAGCAGGAACAGCTCCTTTTCCTTTTCGGTAACGAAGCCGTAAAGCAACAGCGCGTCTTCGCGGACGTGCGTGTGGATGTGTAGCGTAATCTGTGCCCCGATGTCGGGCAGGCCGTAGAACGAGGACAGGGGTATATGCGCCCGGTAACCCACGCCGGATACGTCTATAATGACGCCTGCAGGGGATTTCGAGACGAGGCGGCCAGTCAAAAGGGCTATCATTTACATGCTCCGGCGTCAGGACGCCTGGAGGGGCGTTATTTTTAAGTCCTCAAACCTTACGTAAACGTCCAGCGCCAGCAGCGGGCAAGTGGACACTCACTATGATGCCTTAAAAATAACGCCCCTCCCGGAATCTTCTTGGCAATTAAGGCCTTTTTTTATTTCCTCCCTTTGGACAGGGCCGCCCGCATACGCGCGCTGTGGACGTGGCATATCGCCGCGGCAAGGGCGTCGGAGGCGTCATAGGGCTTAGGCAGGGCCTTCAGCTTCAGGAGCGTCTTGACCATACGCTGGACCTGCTCTTTTTCCGCGGCCCCGTAGCCTACCACCGCCTGTTTTATTTCGAGCGGCGAGTACTCGAATACCGGGAGCCCACCGTTCACCGCGGCCAGGATAGCCACGCCCCTGGCATGCCCGAGCTTTAAGGCCG
>JBEKYB010000014.1:0-12423 GCA_049511435.1 Nitrospirota bacterium
GCCGTCCACCACAATATGCTGGAGCCTTTCTCCGAGCACGGCCTCGATGGCCTTTTCGTGTTCCGGGCCCGCGGAGAGCATGTCCGCGACAAGACCGTGGACGCCTCCGACCGCGCCCTGCTTCTTCCCCGACATAAGAGCCTTCACGCCCTCGGCATAGCCTTCGAGGTTCTCCTCAAGCTCGTTTAAGGACTGAAGCCTCGACGACTTCCGGGACAGCAGTTCGCGCCCCTTGGAAAGCCCATCTTCGATACTCGCCGATTCCTCGGTATATTTTCTGAATAAATCTGCCAATGCCTGGCGCTCGCCCTCAAGCCCGTCCTGCGCCGCGCGAAGGGCGTCGAGCTCCATCTTCTTCTTCTCGATGGACAGCCTTGCCTCACGGAGCTTTTCCCCGGTTTCCCGCTCCTCTTCGAGGGCCTTCCCCTCTCTCGCATCCAGCTCGGCCTTGCGTTCTTCCAGCCTGGTAAGCTTGTTGTGGTTACGGGATATCTCGGCCTGGATGTCGAAAAGGCGCAGACGCTCCTTCTCTATCCGAGATTCCACCTCGTGGACGCTATCGGCCTTCGACTGGAAGGCCTGCTCCAGCGAGTTAAGCTCCGTCCTCAGGGCGTCGAGTTCAGCCTTCAGCGCCTGCTCCTCTTCCTTCAGCGACGACGCCTGGGCAATCAGTTCATCCTCTTCACGCCTGAGCTGCTCGCGCTCAAGCCTAATCCTCTCACCGCGCTCGTCCAGGCCCGCGAGCTGGGTTGCGGCGACCTCGGCCCTGGCCTCCAGCCGGCTCACTTCCGATTCCACCCGGTGTACCTCGCGCTGGTGGTCCATCAGCTCGTGTTCTTTTTCTGCCAGTCCGAGCCTCGCCTCGGAGAGGTCAGCCTCTCTTGCCGAAACCGAGTTCTTTGCGGCGGATTCCTCTTCCGACATTTTCGAGTACGATTCCTCCGCTTCGGCCGACCTGCCGAGCAGGCCGTTATAGTCATCCCAGGCCATCTTGAGCTCAATACCCCGGAGCTCCCCGGACAATTTTCTATACCGCTCCGCCTTCTTGGCCTGCCGGTCGAGAGAGTTTATCTGCCGCTTCACCTCGTGGATGATGTCGTTCACGCGGCTCAGGTTGTCGTCCGTCTCCCTGAGCTTGGAAAGCGCCTCGTTCTTGCGGGACTTATACTTGGTTATGCCCGCGACCTCCTCGATTATGTAGCGGCGCTCCTCAGGCTTGCTCATGATTATCTGGCCTATCTTGCCCTGCTCGATGATCGAGTAGGCGCGCGAGCCGACGCCGGTATCCATCAATAGGTCGCGGACGTCCTTGAGCCTGCACGGTATCTTGTTTATGAGGTATTCGCTCTCGCCGTCCCTGTAGAGCCTGCGGGTGATGGTTATCTCCTTGAACTCGGTAAAGCCCAGGTTGCCCTCGCCGTCCAGGTTCTGAAGCGTGAGGTTCACTTCGGCCATACCGGTGGGCTTCCGGAGCTCGCTCCCGTTGAATATTACGTCTTCCATCTTTTCGCCGCGCATGTTCTTGGCGCTCTTTTCGCCAAGGACCCAGCGGATTGCGTCTGAGATATTGCTCTTTCCGCACCCGTTCGGGCCGACTACGGCGGTCATGCCTTCTTCGAAGCCGACCGTCGTCTTGTCGACGAATGATTTGAAGCCGGTCATTTCCAGTCTGTGGAAGCGCATTTTTACCTCGGAGTTTTGGTAAGGTGGACTACCTTTTTACTTTCAGGATTTTATAGCATAACCGGGGCAGGTTGTAAAGAAAAATGTACTATAATATGGGGAGCTTAGGTTAGAAACTACTATATCTAGCGTCTCCCTGAGTTTATACGGCAAATAGGACATTTTTTCAATATGCTGGCAATATATGATATTTTACTTTAGGTTTTAATCCATATCTCATTGCTGCCTAAGAGATACCGTGCCGGAGGCGGGGTCGTATGCATAAGAGCCGAGATTTACGTCAGGCTGAATATAACCCTTTATCGCATCTAGGCTGTCGGGGTAGCGCCCGTTGTCGAGCTGGAAATTCTGCACCGCCTTCTGGACTGCGTCCATATCCACCTTTGTCTTGGCCCCCCTGGCCCTGTCCATTGAGGAACCGAGCCCCGCGGCATAATTTTCAATAATCCCGGCCTTGGGCGGGGGCGGGGTGTCGGTCTTCTTTGGAGAGCAGGCAGTAATGGAAATAATTGCCAGCGGCAGGATATAGATTAACCTCTTCATTCGGCCTCCTTTTTGTCAGGCTCAGTCAAGCCCTTCAGCCCCTTCCCTTTCAGGCGCCTTTCCTTCGTGTCGAAAGGGACGCTCCTTTCCCCGAACCATGTCTTGAAAACCGCCGTGCCGGTTATCCGGTAGTTCAGGCCGCCGCTCAAGAGCCCGTTTAGGAATTTATTGCCTAATTGTCCGTAGCTTACAGTGACGGGCAGTTCCGCGACCGCTGAGCCGTTCGCGGGGATGTCTATTTCCTTGTCTATCTTCCCGCTCGCCAGCTCCTTGCCGGAGATAAGCGCATGATAATCGAGGTCGGCAACTTTTATGCCGAACCAGTTAGGGTTGTTCACCTGGAGGGAAACGTCGCCATCGAAGCCCTCAAGGGTCATGTCCTTGATATGCACCTGCTTCAGCTCAAAGGTGATCTTGCTTGCGGCGCTTTTCATGCTGCACGCGGGGAGCAATACACAGAACAAAATCAGGAGAGTAATAGTCTTAAATATTCTCATAGTATCCTTTTTTTAGCTGCCCGCGATGCCGGCAGCGTTAATATCATCCACCGTGGGGCCTACTTGTATTCCAGTACCTCGACGCCTAGCTTGCCGACGACCTTCAGCATGGAAAGCTGATTTTCCGGCCCGCCCTCGATTAACCGGATATGGGTCGCGTCCGCGGGGAACTGGCCGAAGGTCGGGTCGATGGCGATCCACCGCCCGATATAGACCTCGGGCCAGGCGTGATAGTAGAACCGCCCCCCGAGCATGACAATCCCGGCGTCCATCCTTGCCGGTATGCCGGCGGCGCGCGCAAGCGCCGTGTAGAGGACTGTATGCTCGTTGCAGTCCCCGGAAAGGCTCTTGAGCACTTCTATCGCGCTTGGTATACCCGCCGACGGTTTTTTCTCCACGGACTTATATACCCAACCGGAGAGCGCCCGGGCCGCCTTCAATGAGTCCGTCTCCGTACCCGTAATCTCTTTCGCCTTGGCTATTATGCCCGGGTCGTCCGACTGCACGAAGTTTTCCGGCGCCAGGTATTTCGCAAGTGCCTGGTCTTTTACCGGCAGGGCCTCGGGTTTCAGCCCGCCCAGGTCTTCCCTGGTGACCGAAACCACTTTTCCTTCAAACGCCTGCCTGTCCCCATTTATCATGAGCCCGGATAGGTCCACTCCCGAAAGCCTGGCCCTCATCGATGAGACTTCCCTGGGCCTTTCGGGTATCGTACCTTTAGCGGGTATGGACGTAAGCGCGACTATATCGGCGGCTTCATCCCCATTCTCCGGCGGCTTGAGCGCCTGTTCCTTAGTCTCCTTGAGGAACGTGAAACCCATCGGGCCGTCGCCTTTTATCGCGCCCAGCTCGGCGTTGATCCACGAGCGCGACTCTATCCCCGAATAATCTTCTTTTACGCGGTATACCGGCAAGACCTTGTCGCCGACCTTCAGGTCTTCCTTACCCTCCACCTCTATATCGACGTGCTGCTGCGAGAGTGTCCCCGGGTCGAAAAAAGGCAGACGGTACTTCCTGCCGACTTCCAGACCCTGCCTCATCAGGTACAGCTCTATGTCCGACGATAGGTGCGGCGTCTCGTCGAGCTTTATCTCCTTAGTTTTGATTTTACCCGCGTTATCTATTTGGAGCTTCAGCAGCCTGCCGTCCACCACACCTTTTATCTCCATGTCGGCGAAACCCGACTTCATCGAAAAATCGAACTTCTTAAGCGTGAGAGACGGGTCTACCTCCGAATGCGTGACCGATTTTATCGACTGCTGAAAGCCCATCATGCTGATGACGACGTCCATATCCTCGGTAATACGGCAGCCACCGCCGATATCCTCCACCAGGGTCTCGGCATGGCCTATCTTTTTGCCGTCCAGATATATCCCCATCCACTCATCCCTCGGCTCGAATCCGGCAGGATAGACCTTTTCGGAAGCCTGTCCAGGCGCGAGCGCCCCGAGAAGCCCAAGCCATATAAACGCTACTACTATTCCGCCGTATTTCAGCATTTGCGCGCTCCCGTTTTATTCCCGCTTCGGCTTATTTTATATCACAACGCGCGGCGCTTGTAAACAAAACTGGTTGTTCCGTGCCTTAATATTCTTTTATATCAGGTATTTAACCTTGGAAATGCCAATATTTCCTTCTTGACTTTCCAAGCCGTGATGTGTTAGTTTGAGGTGGGTTTTTGTGTCCTTAAAACGGGTGAGAGAAGACCAGTGATAAACAAGACCAAAATACTTAAGGACGCTCAGAAATACCTAGCTAAAAGCCAATGGGACAAGGCTATAATCGAATACGAGAAACTCCTTGCCGACGCCCATGGCGACGCCAACCTGCATAACACCATCGGCGACCTGTATATCAAGCGGAATAACTCCGACAAGGCAATTGAGTCGTTCAAAAAGGCCGCGGAGATATTCAATAAGTCCGGGTTTACCCTTAAGTCGATAGCCCTTTATAAAAAGGTCCTTAACATAAAGCCTGACCAGGTGGACATCATGCTCCTATTGGGCAAGCTGAACGCCGACCGGGGCATGGTCGGCAATGCGAACGAGAGTTACCTCGCGGCCGCCTCTTATTTCACTAAGGAAGGGCAGAGGATTAGGGCGGTGGAAATCTATAAGACCCTCTGCGACTTAAACCCCGACAACCTCTCCCTCGCACAAAAGCTGGCGGACCTCTACATGTCCGAAGGCCTGGAAAAAGAAGGCATCTCCAAGTTCATCGAGCTCGCGGAAAAGAAGGCTCACCAGGACGATGTAGCAGGCGCGCGCGAGCTGCTCGAAAAGGTCGCGTCGAAAGGCTCCGACCGGTTTGAGTATTCCAGGGTCCTGGCCCTTCTGGACCTGAAGGCGGGCCGCATCCCTGAATCGGTGAAAAGACTCGAAGAGGTACACAAGGCGGACCCGGGAGATAAGAGGGTTCTGGCGCTTCTGGCTGAAGCGTATTACCGTTCCGACAGGTACCAGGACGCCGTCTCCGCCTACAGAGGTTTGCTGCACAGTGAGCCCGGCAACCGCCTCTACAGGTTCAATGTCATGAACCTCTTACTGAAATCGGGCGATTACGACGCCGCATGGGTCGAATGCAAACACATCATAGCTGCGGATATAGCGAAGAAAGAGTACAAGGAGGCCGAGAAGATTGCGAAGGAGTTCATCGGCCACAGGCAGGAAAGCGTAGAGGCAAGGGAAGCCCTCGTCGAGATATATTCCAAGTCCGGTCAGGCCCAGGATGCGGAAACGGTGGCGCAGGAATTAGAAAGGATAAAATCCGCGTCTATTAAAATCGAGCCTGAGCTGGCCGTTTCGGAAACGGAGCCTGAACCGCCTATTTCGGAGCCGGAGCCGTTGCCTGTCATGGCCGAGGAGCCGCCCGCCCCTCCGGCCGAATCGGAGCCGGAACCGGCCCCGCCTGAAGTGCCCGAGGAAGTATTTTCCGGGGCCGCGGGAATGGATGACGATTTTGCGTCCATCGATGGCATGCCTGAAGACCACACAGAACAGCCCTCCGCAGGATATGACCTCAATGAGGTGATGAAACAGTTCGAATCGGACGATACCCTGGGTGACATTTCCGGCCTTTCGGGAGAGGATGACAATGCGATAGAAATCCCGGACGACGATTTTGGCGGGCTTGAAGACCTGGGCATATTCGAGATAACGAAAGGGACGGAGGAGGCTTCCGGGCAGCTGGATATCGTAACAGACGCGGGCGATGGCCTTTCGGATGATGCCGAGGCCCCGGAAGCGGCCGTAAGTGAGCCCAACCTGAGCGATATGCTCCGGGAAGCGGACGTATTTATCCGGCGCGGCCAGACCGGAAAGGCCATGGACCTGATCAGGTCTATCGAGGACTCCTTCGCCGAGAACCCGGAAGTAATTAACAAGAAGCTTGAAGTCTATAAGAGCCTTGGAGATATCGATGGATTTATTGATACATCGATTGAGCTTGCCGGGATTTATGTAAAAAAAGGGATGGTCGAAGACGCGCAGAAGGTAGTCAGCAAGGCCTACAGCATGGACCCGGACGACGAGCGCCTGCGGGAATTCCTGGGCCTTCCTTCCGCGGAGGACGAGGTTCAGCCTGTCGAAGAAGACGTTGCCGACGGGGCGGGCATGGCTGCTGAACCGCCGGAGCGCGAGCCTGAGGCTGAGCCTCAAGCTGAACCTGCCCTGGTAGATATGGAATTCTCCGACATTGAGGTGCCCTCCCTGAAAACGGAGCTAGCCCTGGATGCCGAACCGGCGCTGGACGAGCTTGAAGCGGTCGCCGGCATGGATATACCTACGCTCGATCTGGAGCCCTTGCCCGATATCGAACCTGCGCTTGACGAACTCGACCTCGAAGAGGTTTCCGGCCTGGAAGCCTCTCACCTTGATATCCTTATGGATGACATCTCCGCCACCTCTATGGCTCCAGGGTCGGTGCACTACGTGGAGGAGCTGGCAGAGGCCGATTTTTATGCGCAGCAGGGGCTGCCGGATGAGGCCGTGAATATATATGAAAGGCTGCTGTCGGTTAACCCTGACGACCAGGAAACGCGGGCGAAGTTCGAGTCCCTAAAAGGCGTCCTTTACACTCTGAAAGGCCCGGAAATAGTCCTGACGCCAGTGGCGAGGGAAGAAGAAACCCAGGCCGGGCCGCCTGTCGAGCCTGAGACGGAGGAGTACGAAGACCTTACCATAGATGACGAAATAGACATGGCGTTCAGCGAGATGAACGAAGAGGCGGACACCCCCGAAAGTACCGTCGAAGCAAAGGCTGAGTATCCCGGACCGGCGACAGCCGTGGATGTCCCGGCCCAGGAGGCAGAAGAGTTCTTCGACCTGGGCGCCGAGCTTCGGGAGGAGCTGACGGCATCGGATGAGGCAGTCCCCGAAGAACATGCCGACGCTTTCGTGGACAGCCACCTGGAAGAGATATTCCAGGAGTTTAAAAAAGGCGTGGAAGAACAGCTGAACAAGGAAGATTACGAGACCCACTACAACCTGGGAATCGCATATAAAGAGATGGGCATGCTGGATGAGGCCGTAAGCGAGTTCGAGCTTGCGGGAAAGGACCCGTCCAGGGTACTGGAATGCGCGAGCATGCAAGGACTCTGCCACGTGGAAAAGGGCGACTACGACGCGGCTATCGAGCTTTTCAGGAAAGGCCTGAACATCAAGGGGCGGGACAAAGGCGAGTACCTCGGCCTCAGATACGACCTGGCCTGCGCCTTCGAGCTAAAAGGCGATATCGCCTCCGCACAGGCAATGATAAGCGAGATAATCAGGGAGGACGGCGGCTTCCGGGACGTCAAGGACCGCCTCCAGAGGCTTAACAAGGCGCTCCTCGATTCAGGGACGGCTCCCGCAGCCAAGCCGGCCGGCACATCAAGCCCCAAGAAAAACAAGGTATCGTACCTCTAAAGGAGCCGATTAATGGACTATCTGGAGTACTACGGACTGGAAGAGCAGCCATTCACAAACTCCATCGACAGCCGCTTTTATTACAACAGCTCGCAGCACGGCGAGGCCCTCTTACGGCTCAAGTACGCCGTTAACACCATGAAAGGTCTTGCGATACTGCTGGGCGGCATCGGCACGGGCAAGACCACGCTGGCCAGACGCATGCTGGACGAGCTCGTCGAAGACGAATACGAGTCGGCCCTCCTGGTCATAATACATTCGTCCATAACGGCGGAATGGCTGCTGAAGAAGATTGCGATGCAGCTTGGCGTGGACGAGATACCCGAGGACAAGGTGAACCTCCTGAGCAAGGTATACCACCGCCTTATCGAGATACACGAGTCGGGCAAGAAGGCGGTCGTGCTGATAGACGAGGCTCAGATGCTGAATACCCGCGAGATAATGGAGGAGTTCAGGGGGCTTTTGAACCTCGAGGTCCCGGGCGGGAAACTTGTCTCCTTCGTATTCTTCGGCCTGCCGGAGCTTGACGACCTGCTGTCGCTGGACGAGCCGCTGAAGCAGAGGGTCGCCGTGAAGTTCAGGCTTAAGTCCTTCACCCAGGACATGACCGAGGAATACATCAAGCACAGGATGCATATAGCCGGAGTCAACGGCGAAGTCTTCTCTCCCGGTGCGACGGCGGCCGTGCACCTTTACTCAAAAGGCATCCCGAGGCTCATAAACACCATCTGCGACAACGCCCTCCTTGAAGGCTTCCTTACGAAGAAAAAGCACATAGACCGGGATATAATTGAGGAAGTGGCCGCTGACTTCGGCCTGGACCCAGGGTCCGGACAGTAACCGCCCCGATGAAAATCCCGCGATGGCTCACACCGGTTTCGGCGATTTCGGTTTTCTTTATCGCCGTACTTTTCTCCTTGACGCTGTGTTTTTATGGCGATATCCCCGGAGCGGGCGCGCTCGCGGCAAGGTACGCGGGGGCGGCCATAGTCGTTGTCCTTGCGTCTTGGGCGCGGAGCAGGTGGCCCGGGAACGCCGTCATCAGGTACATCGACTTTTTCATGCCCCTCTTCATTGTCCTTTTCACCTTCGACAGCCTGAGCCATCTCACGCACTATATCAACCCCGTTGACAAGGACCCGAAGCTTGCGGCCCTGGACGCTCATATCTTGGGCACCGATGTGCCCGGGCGCCCGTTCGACAGGTTTATCAACCCCATCCTGACCACGGTCCTGCAGCTCTGCTACACCAGTTATTATTTCCTGCCGGTTTTATTCTGTCTGATACTGTTCCTTAACGGCGGTGAGAGTTACAGGCTAAAGGTCTCCATCTTCGGCGTCGTCCTGGGGTTCTTCGTTTCGTATGTGGGATATTTGGTCGTACCCGCGCTGGGGCCGAGGTTCTACTTCCACGGGATGTACGGCTCGGGCCTTATGAGGGGGCCGGTCGCGGTTTCTATTAACAACACGCTGAACATCCTTGAGGGAGAGAACAGGGACGCGTTTCCATCCGGACATACCGAGCTTGTACTTATAGTCCTTTTCTTCGCCTGGAGGTACAAGAGATGGTTCTTCTGGACGGCCCTGCCGCTTGTATGCGGGCTTATACTTGCGACGGTATATCTGCGCTACCATTATGTAATCGATGTAATCGCGGGCATGGTTATCGCCCCGCTCTGCATCTTCTGCGCTTACCGGATTTACGATTTGCTGGTCAGGATGTCAGGAGGACCAGGGCCTGCATCACAGCCCCGGAGACAAGCGGGACCGTAAGGTTGTCATTTATCGAGATAGGGAGTAACTCAACCACCGCCGCCGAAGCGGCTCCAGTCAGATAGATTGCAGGTCCGATACCGAATGAGCAGCAGCGGCTTATAATAAGTCCAACGAGCACCGATACACAAAAAAAGCCTATGGTCCCCTGGAGGCTTTTAACTCCGTACACCTTTATCGAACCCCATTTCTCACCGACGGCAGTCGCCGCAACGTCTCCGCATGCCAGGAAGGCAACGGCGTAAACGGCCACCGACGTGCTGAAAAGCAGCAGGGCCAGGAAAAGCCCGAGCATGTACCAGGGTGTGCCGGTTATTTTATTCTTTTCGCATTCCCGTATGAACCTTGAGAAATACTTGAAGAAGAAGGCGTTGATCGCGGGGGTTTTCAGGCGGATGACATCTATGCCGGTCGCCAGCACAAGGAACCCGAAGACGAGCGCCAGGCCGGGCAGCCGGCCCAAGTAAAGATAGGCCGCGAGCAACACCAGCCCGCCTGATATATGGTATAACTTGCGGCCTATCTTATCCACTCAGACGTGGCGCGGCTGGAGTATCCCCAGCTCCCTTCCGATTTTTTCAAAAATGTCGAGGACCTGGTCGAGCTGCTCGGACTTGTGGGTCGCCATATAGCTCGTGCGGATAAGCGCCCTCCCCGGGGGCGTGGCCGGGCTCACTACCGGGTTGACGAAGACGCCTTCCTCATGCAACCTTTTCGTCATCATGAAGGCTGTCATGTCCTCGCCTACCACGACAGGCACAACCGGGGTATCGCTGACGCCGATGTCATACCCCATGTCCTTAAAGCCCTTCTGCATCTTGCGGGTATTCCTCCAGAGCTCCGCGCGCCTTTCCGGCTCCTGCTCGATTATATCGAGCGCGGCGATCACCGCGGCCACGGACGAAGGCGGCGGACTAGCCGAGAATATGAGCGCCCGGGCGGTGTGCTTGACGTAGTTGATTACCTCGCGCGAGGCGACGATAAAACCCCCGATGGACGCCAGGGACTTGCTGTACGTCCCCATGATTATGTCCACCTCGTTCTCCAGGCCGAAATGCTCCGCCGTGCCCCTGCCGTGCTCGCCAAGTACGCCGATGCCGTGGGCGTCGTCCACCATGACCCTCGCGCCCTTCACCTTGGCGGTGGCGACAATGCCAGGGAGGTCCGCGATGTCGCCCTCCATGGAGAATACCCCGTCCACCACAATCAGCTTCCCGCGCTCGTTATCCTGGCCAAGAACCCTTTCGAGGTCTGCGGTGTCGTTATGTTTGAACTTCTTCACGTCTCCGAAGGAGAGCCTGCAGCCGTCAATGATGCTGGCATGGTCGAGCTTGTCTATCGCGACGATGTCGTCCTTGCCGACCAACGCGGAAATAGTGCCCAGGTTGGTCTGGAAGCCGGTGGAAAAGGTGACGGAGGCTTCCTTGCCCATGAACTTAGCTAACCTGTCTTCAAGCTCCTCGTGTATGTCAAGCGTACCGTTGAGGAACCGTGACCCCGCGCAGCCGGTGCCGTATTTCCTGGTGGCCGAGATGGCTGCTTCTTTTACCTTCGGGTGGTTCGTGAGACCCAGGTAGTTGTTCGATCCCAGCATGACAAGCCTTTTGCCGGCGATTGTCACGACCGGGTCCTGGGGAGAGTCTATTATCCTGAAATAGAGATAGGCCCCCGCGGCCTTTAGATCGTCAGCCTTCGTAAATTTTTTGCACTTCCCGAAAATGTCCAAGCTATCATACCTCCTCTGGACGATAAAGGAACTCTATATCCATCCATGATGCCTGTACCACTCGGCAGTCAACTTAGAGCCGGTTTTAAAATCGAACCTGGCTGAAAAGTTCAGCCGCTCCCTGGCCCTTGCCGTGTCCACCACCCAATAGCGCTGCTTTATCTCGGCGACTTTCTGCCGGTTCAGGAGCGCGGGCTTCCCGTTCAGGGCCGATACCGCCTCTGCCAGGACTGCGACTACGTCCAGTACCGGCAACGGCACTACCAGTTTCCTGGCCTTCACACCGAGCGCCTCGGCTATCGCGGCGCCCAGATAATCCCAGCTGTAGTTCGACTTCTCCGCGATGAAAAAGGTCTCTCCGCTCGTGGTGTCGCCCAGAGCGGACAATATTATCCCCTCTGCCAGGTCTTCCACGTAGCAAATCGATAAAAGCCGCTCGTCTTTGAAAGAAGTCCTGAAACCGCGGCTGATTATCCTGAAAAACTCATAAATGTCCCGGTCTCTCGGCCCGTAAACCGCGGTCGGCCGGATTATGGCCAGGTTAAATCTTTCCCTTAGAGCCAGGGCGTATTTCTCCCCAAGGAGCTTGCTCTTGCCGTAGTCAGTCACCGGCTCCGGCGGGTCGTCTTCCTTCCTGGGGACGCCTTCCCTGCTGGGACCGGCTGCCGCCTGGCTCGATATGTAGATGAACTTCCTGAGGCCCCCGGCCTCGCTCGCGGCGGCTTCCGCTATGTTTCGCGTCCCCTCGCCGTTTACCAGATAATATTCCCGCGCGTCCCTTGTCTTCGTGATGCCCGCCGCATGGAAAACATAGTCCATTCCGTGGGCAACCCCTGAAAGCGTCTCGGGGCGGCAGCAGTCTCCCCGTATCAGCTCTACGTCCAGGCCTTTGAGCCATCCCGGCCGGGCCGGGTCACGCACGAGGCAGTGTACCTCGAAACCTCTCTTTATCAGCGCCTCTACGAGATGCGAGCCGATGAAACCGGTGCCGCCCGTTACCAAAGCCTTCATAAGTTCCCGGAACTTTTGTGGCCCTGATGCGACAGGAGCCGGAATTTTGGAAATTTTATATCCATTTTCATATTTTTGCAAGTTAAAATGTAAAAAATATACCGCTGCAACATGCGGATGTCCGCTGTATTCTCCTTAAAACCAATAGGTACGAGACAAAAAAGACCGGCGTCGTTAGGCTTACCACGGTGCGGCTTGACTCGCAAACAGACATGGGTATAGACTTAAGTATAAGGTATTGAAAAGATTTGGAGGTAGAGAAATGGCAAAAAAATATGGTCCAAAGG
>JBEKYB010000015.1:0-12192 GCA_049511435.1 Nitrospirota bacterium
AGCGAAAGAAGGGCTTTATCAAGCAGCTTGTAGTCGCATTCGGCAATCTCCCACTGAATCGGTTTACTTCTAGGCTTGTCGAATAGTATCAGACCGAAAAACTGAAGAAGGGGAATAAGCCCGCGACGGTAAACCTACATGTTGCGACGCTCAAGCACATGTTCACTAAAGCGGCTGAATGGGAGATGGTAGGAGATGAGGCCCATAAACACATTAAACAGGTGAAGCTCATCAAGGCAAACAACCGGCGGCTCAGATATTTGAGCGCTGAAGAATGCACAAGCCTTGTCGACGCTTGCGCCCTACACCTAAAGCCCGTAGTTATAACTGCATTGCACACGGGCAGGAGAAAGAGCGAGATATTAAGCTTAACATGGGACAGGTTAGACCTGAGGCATGGGTTTATACTCCTGGACGACACGAAAAACGGGGAGAGGCGGGAGATACCCATAGACGGAACTCTCAGGACGGAACTGGAATTGCTTGCCATGAACAACGTGGAAGGCCGTAGGCACATTTATCACGATAAGGAAGGCAGGCCATACCTTGACGTGAAGACGGGCTTTAACGCGGCTTGCAGACGGGCCGGAATACAGGATTTCCGCTTCCACGATCTCCGGCATACCTTCGCAAGCCAACTTGTCATGGCCGGGGTGGACATTACCACCGTCAAGGAATTGTTAGGGCACAAGACCCTTACAATGACCTTGAGATATGCTCACCTTGCGCCTGCCCACAAGGTCAAGGCTTTGGACATACTTGACCGCACACTATCAGCAGAAAATCCCAACCGCACAAAAACCGCACAGAAAAGGGGTTACGAGCTTTCATCTGCACCCGTAACCCCTTGTTTTGAATGGTGAGCCGTGAGGGATTCGAACCTTCGACCCGCTGATTAAGAGTCAGCTGCTCTACCAACTGAGCTAACGGCCCATTCTTATTCGGCAGCCAACGCCGCCTAATCTTTTCAACCTATCAAAGGGAGGCTCCGATATGTTCCCCAGGGCAATATGCCCGTAACTGCTGGCGCGCCTGGAGAGACTCGAACTCCCGACACACGGATCCGGAATCCGTTGCTCTATCCACCTGAGCTACAGGCGCGTTCAAAGGCCTTAGACGCCCCATATTTGGTGCGCCCGGCAGGGCTCGAACCTGCGGCCTGCGGATTCGAAGTCCGACGCTCTATCCAACTGAGCTACGGGCGCATATCCGGTAAAAGGCCCAGGGACTTGCCATCACTCGTCCGGACGGGTGAGGCAGCAACAGGAGGAATTGGGGTGAGTGATGGGGCTCGAACCCACAACGCCCAGATCCACAATCTGGTGCACTACCATTGTGCTACACTCACCATAAATATCGCCGTTCGGACTCTTGCCGCCGCTTCCTCTTTTTATACTGGCGCGCCCGGCAGGACTCGAACCTGCGGCCCACAGCTTAGAAGGCTGTTGCTCTATCCGCCTGAGCTACGGGCGCCAATATAGACAAAGGCCTGCCGGCCAAAGTCGCCGCCCGGTCGGCCCCGTCGCCTACATTGGTCGGGGCGAGAGGATTTGAACCTCCGACACCCTGCTCCCAAAGCAGGTGCGCTACCAGGCTGCGCCACGCCCCGCTCAGAAAAATATCTTATACTATAGCATCTTTAAAAAGTCAAACAAAAAGAAAGCCCGGATGCCATCTACCTATTGAGCAACCAGCTCGCGTCCGGTCTCGTACGCCTCTTTAAGCGCGGTCGGATGGTCTTTAATCGCCCCTTTTTCATCTACGTTATGATAAAGGAGGTTTTTGTACGGTACGACGCCTATGGCATCGAAGAAGAACTTTACCGTGAATACCGCGCCGTCGAATGCCTGCTTCACGTTTGAGCCGGCGGTTGAGATGAATATGCCGCGCCTTTCAAGGTTGCCCTTGTAATTCGGCACGGGCTCTTTGAGGACGTATTTCTTTGCCCAGAAGCACTGGCACCTGTCCACCAGCGCCTTCGCCCATGCGGTGAGACCCATGAAATATATGGGGGAGGCTAGGACAATATGGTCGGCTTCTATGATTTTATCGTATATCGGCTGGAACTCGTCTTCGACCTCGCAGCGGCCCGTCGCGAAGCACCGGTTGCAGGATATGCAGGGGTCGAATCTTACCTTCCGCACCTGGACCATCTCCGTATCCGCCCCGGCGTCCGAAGCCCCCCGAAGAAGCTCCTTCAGAAGGAGCTCCGTGTTGCCGTTTACGCGCGGGCTTCCGGAAAAACCTAAAACTTTCATATTGTCTTTATTTAATCATGGAACGCATGTACATCGCCATCGACTTCGCCTCGACGGAACCCTCCGGCAGGGCTTTGCCCGCAAGCGGGCCGGTAATGCAGACGTTTATCGCCTGCTCGAGGGTCTTGGCTTCTTCGCCGAACCAGGACTTCTTTGCGGCAAGGCCGCCGATGGCATCGGGCTTGTGGCACGAGGCACAGCTCTTGCCGCTCGTCCCCAGGGACTTGTCCTCGAAGAGTTTTTTACCGAGCGCAATGGATGGTTGTTTTTCGGCGGCGTATGCGGGGAGCGTTGCTAAAAACAGGGCGGAGATGGCAAAAAGAGCTGCTGCTGAATTGCGTATTAACATGGCTGCCTCCGGATGTTATGGATTGCACTTTCCGCAGATGGACTTGAATAGCGTGGTGCTCAGGTACCGGTCGCCCCTGTCCGGGAACAGCGTGACGACGACGCCGGACTCGACGGACCTTGCGTAATGTATGGCGCCCGCCATGGCAGCCCCGCTAGACATCCCGACGAAAATGCCTTCCTTGAGCGCGAGGTCCCGCGCGGTGGCGTAAGCGAGGTCGTCGCCGACTATAAGCCTGTCGTCCAGCTTCGACGGGTTGAATATCCCCGGGACGATAGCCTCCGTCATGTTCTTGAGGCCCTGTATCTTGTGCCCCTTCACCGGCTCGATGCCGATTATCTTTATGGACGAGTCATATTCCCTTAGCCTCTTCCCGACGCCCATTATGGTGCCCGTAGTGCCGATGCCGGCCACGAACGCCGTCACTTCATGCCTTGTCTGCTCGTATACCTCGGGCCCGGTGGTCTCGTAATGAGCCAGGACATTGTAGCGGTTCTCGAACTGGTTCGGCATGTAATAGATATCAGTAGCCTCGTCCAAAATCTTGTGAGCGGCGCGGATGGCGCCGTCCGTCCCTTCCTCCGAAGGCGTAAGGACTATCTCGGCCCCAAGGGCCTCAAGGATGCTCCTCCTCTCCAAAGAGACGCAGGCGGGCATGGTTAGCTTAAGGCGGTAGCCCTTTGCGGCCGCAACCATTGCCAGCCCTATGCCGGTGTTGCCGGAGGTAGCCTCCAAAACCACCTTGTCCTTTGTAAGGAGTCCCTCTTCTTCGGCCTTGTTTATCATGTAATATGCAGGCCTGTCCTTTACCGAGCCGCCGGGGTTGGCGCCTTCGAGCTTCGCAAAAATCCTGACCTTCGGGTTCGGATTGATATTCCTTATCTCGACAATCGGCGTGTTCCCTATGGAATCAAGTACGCTCATGGTCGTCCTCTCTGCAATTAAATAATGATAAAATCTATCCGTCTTTAGTATAGTTTCTATAAAATAGGCTGTCAACTGCTTAACCATGCATTTTTCGTTGACAAATTTGTCGTAGTGGGTTATTAATCAGAATTATAGGTGTAAATGAAAAGCTGTTCTAAAACCACAATCGATATCCCCAGAATAACGGTATCCGCCCCGCACAGGAGCTCCGGCAAGAGCACGGTTGCGACCGGGCTCTCCGCCGCCCTTTCGGCGAAGGGACTGAAAGTCCAGCCATTCAAAAAGGGACCGGACTTTATCGACCCGATGTGGTACGAGGCCGCCTCGGGCCGAAAATCGCGGAACCTCGACATCTTCATCATGGGTAAAGAAAAGGTGCTTGAGAGCTTCGCCAGGCATTCCGGCGGCGCCGACATCAGCATAATAGAGGGCAACATGGGCCTATACGACGGTCAGGACCCCGAAGGCTCGGATTCCACCGCCGGCCTCGCCCGCCTTATAAAATCGCCTGTTGTTCTGGTGGTGGACTGCCACGGGATGACCCGCGGGATTGCGCCGTTAGTCAGGGGTTTTGAAGATTTTGAGCCTGAAACTACAATTTTAGGTGTTATACTAAACAATGTGCGCGGATCAAGGCACGAGAAAAAGCTTAGGGACGCGGTCGAACGCTATTGCACGGCCGAGGTGATAGGGGCCATACCGCACTGCGGGGAGGCGGGAATAGCTATGCGGCACCTGGGGCTTATCCCTCTAAAAGAAGACCCGGCGCTCCTTCCTACTATCGAGGCGCTCCGGAAGGTTGTGGCCGATAACGTTAACCTGAGCAAGATATTAAGCATTGCCCGTGCCGCGGAGCCGCTCCCGGACATGGACCTCAAAGAGCCGGAACGGGCGGCGGCCGAGGTGAAAATCGGCGTGGCGGCCGACAATGCCTTCACTTTTTATTATCCCGACAACCTGGAGGCCCTCGAGGCGGCGGGGGCGGAGCTTGTTTATTTTTCGCCGATGAAGGATACGGTTTTGCCTGATGTAGACGGGATATATATAGGTGGGGGGTTTCCAGAGGTGCACATGGCGGCCCTGGAGAAGAATATCGGCATGAGGAGGGCCATAAAGGAATCCGCAATGGGCGGGATGCCCGTTTATGCCGAGTGCGGCGGACTGATGTATCTGTGCAGGAGCATCTCCTGGCAGGGTAAAACCTTTGAAATGACAGGTGTTTTCCCTTATGATATCGTAATGTCCGAGCGCCCGGCCGGGCATGGGTACCTGGTGCTGAAACCCTCGGGTATAGGGGCATGGCCGCCGTTTGGAGAGGAGATAAGGGCCCACGAGTTCCATCATTCGAGCATAGGGAACCTCGGCCAGGCGGAATATGCCTACAGGGTCGTCAGGGGGAGGGGCGTGGACGGCGATCATGACGGAATGACTATATTTAATACATTGGCATCTTATGCCCACATCCACGCACTCGGCACGCCGGATTGGGCCAGGACCTTTGTCGGTTTCGTTAAAAAACATTCAAGAAAGCGATAGGCTGATAAAACAAATTTATGACATTATAACTAATTATATAATAAGAAATAATTATAACCTATTCAGTAAAAATAACTTGACAATTAATAGGGCAGAAGATATAGTACCACTCAAAACATAACACTGTTTTAAAAAGTGTCCAACCGATAAAACTCCGGCGTCTTCGCCGGCTTTTGAAAAGTCCCGCAGGACCCGGACGGTTCTGAATTATGATATTGGCTAATATAAGGTACACAGGTGTCATTTGGGGCGTCTGTGGTGTCGTAGACAACTCAACTTACAGGAGGGTGGTAAGATGCCGAGCTTAGAATTCAAGGGCAAAACCTACGAAGTGGATGAGGATGGATATCTGCTTAACCTGGACGACTGGAACGAGGATATAGCCAATTACATTGCCACGCAGGAGGAAGTCGAGATGACGCCCGCCCATTGGGAAGTGATAAATTTCCTGAGGGATTACTACGCCGAATATAAAATTGCGCCCATGATCAAGATCCTTGTCAAGGCCCTTGGACAGAAGCTTGGGCCCGAGAAGGGCAACACGAAGTATCTATACGAGTTGTACCCGGCCGGCCCTGCCAAGCAGGCCTGCAAGATCGCCGGACTTCCGAAGCCGACAGGCTGCGTCTAGCCATTTGGTCAGTCCGTTGCCTCCGCCTTTAATCAGGCGGGGGCAACTCATATTATAAAAATATGGGCTGGAAGGAAGGAGATCGATGGAATTCCCGATTCTTACAATCGTGTTCTCGCTCATAGCCTACGGCGCGGCGGCGATCTTTGCGGTCGGGTTCGCGGCCAAGGTCATAAAATATGCGAGGACTCCCTCGCCCCTTAAAATCCCGACCACTCCTGCCCCCACGACTTCATTCGGCGTGGTGCTCAGGGTTCTGGGCGACGTGCTCCTATTTAAGAGCCTCTACAAGGGCAACAAATGGACTTGGGTAGGCGGCATCATATTCCATTACACGTTTCTGCTAGTGGTACTGAGGCACCTGCGTTATTTCCTCTATCCGGTGCCGGGCTTCATAATGGCCTTGCAGGACTACGGCATATACGCGGCGTATATCCTCCCGCTCGCCGTCCTGTACCTGCTGATGAGGCGCACCACGGTGGACAGGACCGTCTTCATCTCCTCCCTTGCCGATTACTTCGCGCTTGCGCTTATATTCGGGATAGCCGTAACCGGCCTCCTCATGAAATATTACGTCAGACCGTTCATGGTGGACGTGAAGGGCTTCATCTACGGGCTTGTAACCCTTAACCCATCCAGCGTGCCGCTCGAGCCGGTATTTCTCCTTCACCTCCTGCTGGTCTGCACGCTGCTCGCTTATTTCCCGTTCAGCAAGCTGATGCACGCTGGCGGGATATTCTTCAGTCCGACGAGGACGCAGACGGATACCCCGAGGGAGAGAAGGCACGTCAACCCCTGGTCACCGAACCTGAGCGCGTAAGGAGAATAAAAAGTGGCAAAGGTAAAAGTAGAAGTTCCTGAGCTGACAGGTGAAATAAAGATACCTAGGCTGAAGGAAGGGGCGTCCATTGAGGGCAAGTCTCATTTCGCGCCTGTAAAGGACATGACCGACCTGGGTTTCCCCACCGAACTTGTCCCGGACTGGCAGGAGAAGGCGGTGGCGAAGCTGGCCGAGCTCCTCAAAAAATATAAGTCGCTTCAGGTCTATCTCGACATATGCGTCAGGTGCGGTGCCTGCACCGACAAATGCCAGTTCTACCTGGGCACAAAAGACCCGAGGAACATGCCGGTCGCGAGGCAGGAACTCCTCAGGAAGGTTTACAGGCGCTACCTGACACTGGGCGGGAAGTTACTGGGCCCGCTCGCGGACGCCGAAGACCTCACGAAGGAGCTTCTGGACGAGTGGTTCGTATATTTCCACCAGTGCTCCGAGTGCAGGCGCTGCTCGGTATTCTGTCCTTACGGGATAGACACGGCCGAGATAACCATGGCCGCCCGGGAGATAATGGACACTATAGGTTATGGCGCAAAGTACCCGCTCCAGACCGTCAATAAGGCCATTACCGTGGGAAATAACCTCGGCATGCCCGGGCCTGCCATACGAAGCACGCTGGACTTCATGGAGGAAGAAGTCAAGGAACAGACCAATGTAGATGTGAAGTTCCCCATGGACGTCAAGGGTGCGGACGTGCTCTTGATAACTCCATCCGCTGATTTCTTCGCCAGCCCGCATATCGAATCTCTCGCGGGTTATGCGAAGGTATTCCATCAGGCCGGGATTTCCTGGACGCTTTCCTCGTACGCCTCGGAGGCTGGAAACTTCGGCCTGTTTAACGGAAACTTCGAACATATGCGTAAGGTAGCCAGCAGGATAAGGGTGGCAATAGATGAGATAAAGCCCAAGAGGCTCATTCACGGCGAATGCGGCCATGCGTGGCGTGTAGCCTACAGCTTCTGGAACACGCTCATCGGGCCGTTCGATTCTCTCGACCCGAAATACCCGGCCCCGCAGCATATCTGCGAGTTCACGAACGACCTCATAAAGAGGGGGGCGCTGAAACTGGACAAGACAGCGAACGACGATTTCGTCGTCACCTTCCACGACTCGTGTAATGTCGCGAGGGGCGCGCGGATGGGTAACAGGCCCGGCGGACAGTTCGAGATACCGAGGGAGATAATCAAGGCCACCTGCAACAAGTTCGTTGACATGCACCCCGATACCATCCGCGAGAAGACCTTCTGCTGCGGTGCGGGCGGAGGGCTCCTTGCCGATGAGATCATCGACCTCCGCATCAAGGGCGCGATGCCCCGGATGCAGGCATACAAGGCCATCAAGGACAGCCACGGCGCCAACTTCTTCGCCCTTATATGCGCCATATGCAAGGCCCAGTTCACCAAAATGTTCCCGTATTACGGCTTTGAGATGGAAGAGGTGGGCGGAATCCATCAGCTAGTGAGCCGGGCGATAGTCCTGGGCGGGAAGGAGGGCATCTGATGAAGAAAATAATCATACTGTCGGCCCTCCTGGTCTTTATGGTCTTCGCGGGATGCTCGAACGAGCGCGTGACCAAGCCCGAGCTGAAGGGAAAAGGCCCGCTAGCCTTAAAGCTCCCGGCGGGGGTCCTTTCTCCCGAATACCACCAGCCGGTCGATTACTGGAAGCAGCACCACATGGACATCCTTAAGAGGGGCGACTATAGCAAGCACGAGTGCATGCTGTGCCATGACGTAAACACCTCCTGCAACAACTGCCATGACTATGTCGGCGTAGTCAAGGTCGAAGGTTACGAATAAGGAGCCTTTTAAATGGAAGAGACTAAAACCACGCAAGATGCGCCCGAACAGGCGCACGAGGACCACGGCGGGGGCAAATGCCTCACCAGCCGCAGGAACTTCCTGGGGGCCTTTGCCGGGATAGCGGGCGTCATCGGCGCCGGCATCGTCGGGGTCCCCTTACTCGCCTCCTTCAAACCTGTGCAGAGGGGAAAGCCGGAGCCGGCTGTTCTCGCCTTAGGCGACATACCCGCGGAGGGCTTCGTCCAGGGCGTATATGCCGGGAACCCGTTCCTGGCCTTCAACAGGAAGACGGGCATAGAGTGCATATCGCTCAAGTGCACGCACCTTGGGTGCCTCGTGAAATGGTACGAAGCGGATAAAAAATTCAAATGCCCCTGCCACGACGGCTGGTTCGACGAGCACGGCATCAACAAGGGTGGGCCTCCTCCCGTTCCGCTCGTGAAGCTGGAGTACAAGATAGCCGGAGAGAAGCTCATAGTCGGAGGAGGTGCATAGATGGCAAACCTGGTCGAATGGGTAGACTCGCGCACGGGGGTTTCCGAGCTCCTGGAAGACGAGGTGTTCTCTAAGAAAGCGCCCAAGCTCAAAAAATGGTACGAGTTCTTCGGGTGCTTCGGCGGCATGTCCCTGATACTCTTTATAATCCAGGTGCTGACCGGCACTTTCCTGCTTATATACTACACCCCGTCTCCGGCCGACGCCTTCTCGAGCGTGGTGTTCATAGACAACGGCGTCGTATTTGGCTGGCTCTTCAGGAGGATTCACGCCGTAGGCGCAAACATCATGATACTCCTCGTGATGATACACATGCTGAAGGTGGTGGTTACCGGGGCATACAAGGCGCCCAGGGAACTCCACTGGATATCCGGCTTCGTCCTGCTCCTTATGACCATGGTGATGGGCATATCCGGTTACCTGCTGCCGTGGACCCAACTCTCCTTCTGGGCCGTCACGGTCCTTACCACGTCGTTCTCGGTCATACCCGTCATAGGTCCCGACCTTATGAAGATAGTCAGGGGAGCGGACGCGGTCACGGGCGCAACACTCGGGAGGTTCTTCGCCCTGCACCTGGCTATCCCGGTGGTGATGTCCCTGTTCTTGGCATTCCACTTCATGATGATAAGAAGGTCAGGCATTCAGGAACAGCTCTAATAAAGCGAGGTATAGGGGCATGAAATATAACAAGGACAACTGGCACGGAGAGCTTGAACCTTTCTGGCCGAACGACGTGATCGACAAGGGTATAATCGCTTCGATAGTCATCGGGGTTTTCCTGGCTGTCGCCTTCTTTTACCCGGGTCTCTTCCTGCCGCCCGAGATGCCGGCGGACCCGACCAACACGCCGCTCGCCGTCAAGCCCGAATGGTACTTCCTTGCGGCATACCAGACGCTGAAACTGTTCCCGACGAAATGGTTCGGGGACGCCGCGGAGCTTATGGGAATGGGGGTGCAGGTAATAGCGATAACCGGCCTGTTCTTTCTTCCGTTCCTTGACCGCTCGTCCGAGAAGAACTTCCGGCGCAGACCATATTTCCTGAAAGTAGTAATAGCGGGCGTGGCGGTGTTCATCGGGCTTACGATATGGGGGCATTACTCTTAATAATAATACTCCGTCATAATTGCAGCTACCCCGATTCATCGGGCAAATTCAAGGAGAGCAAAGTGACCGGCAGATATATGAACAAGATAATGAGTGGGCTCCTGTTGGCCGGGCTGGTTCTGGCCTCGTCGCAGGCCTTCGCCAAGGACAACCTCTGCACCGAGTGTCATACATCCAGGGAGGTAGCCTCCTTCGGGAACGTGATGGGCTGGGACAGGAGCATATACCAGGAAAAGGGAACGCTCTGCCCCGGGATCATCGAACTGAAGAAGGAGAACTACTTCACCGAGAGCAGGCTCGTAAAGTATAACGAGTTCCTCACCCACCTGGAGCACCAGACCAGGCGTTACCCGGAGTACCTCCGCGAGGACCTGGTGTCCTACGGCGTGAAATATGCCGACCTGGCGAGCGGGACTCCCGCATCCATAGACGAGTTTGCGGTACCGAACCTCAAGATTAAGAAGAACATCCATTCAGTCTACGAAAAACTCAATAACCTGCGCGACGACTACAAGATGGAGAAGGTAATTGGGCTCGGCCTGCTAGGGGTTACGTTAATAGCGTTTCTGTTCTTCCTTGGCCTAAAAAACACTATCAAGGAATAGGGGTAGGGGATGCGAAATTTTCTGCTTATTCTTATATTGATGCTTTCGCCGGTGATACTTTTTTCTTGCAATGAGAATTCGGTCGAGAAGAAAATGGACCCGAAGGTGGTGGCCGCCGTGGTTGAAGGCGCAATGAAAACCGCCGACAGGCTGGACGGGATGAACATGAAGGCCTACGAGATGGGACAGGTCGGGACGGCGATGGCCGAAAACGGCGCTGCCGGTGCTGCGGAGGTGCTGGACGGGGCGCTAAAGACCGCCGACGAGGTGCATTCCCTTTCGAACAAGGCGGTTGCAGAGAAGCTCAGGACGCAGACGGCGGACTGGTCCGCTAAGGACCTGGAACAGATAACGCCCACGATTGACAGGATAGAGAAGGCCACGGCCCGTGTCTGGGTCATCCGTTCCATCGCCGAGGGCATCGGGATACTTGACAAGGGGAAGGCCATGATCGTCCTCTCCGATGCGGCGCGCGACGCCGGACAGATGACGGATATGAAGTACCGCGACATGGACCTCCGCTCCGTATCGGCCGCGATGGCCCCCATCAACCTCGAAGCCGCGGTCGAAGCCGCCGGAAGGATTTCGGACCCGAGGGTAAAGGCCTGGGCCCTGACCGAGGCAGGCAAAGAGGCCAGCGAGCCGGCGGCGGCCGTGAAGATATTAGCCATGGCGGGGGATGCCGCCCTAGCCATACAGCAGTCGGAGCCCGAGTCGGAGCTTTTATGCGACCGGACGCCTGCATCGGCGAGGGACAAAGTCCTTTCCGCCGAAAAATCCAGGCTGGTTGCCGCGAGCGCCAAGGCGCTTGCTGGGGCGGCTCTTGCGATGAACAAGGTAGACGCCCAAAAGGCGCGGGCTATGTTCGGCACGGCTGTGGAGACAGCCGCGTCCATAGAACACCCGTACACGAAGGCCTATGCCATGAGCGACGTGGCGATGGTTATGGCCGAGGCGGACCCTGCCCAGGCCTCCCAGCTCTCGGAACAGATTGAGCCGGGCCATGAGGACGCGAAGTTCGCGGCCATGATGAAGGTCGCATCTGTGAACGCCAAGAACAAAGGCAGAGCCGACGAGGCGGAGATAGACAAAGTGGCCGAGGTAGCGAAATCAATATCCGATCCATATGACAGGGCAAAGGCCCTCCAGGCCGCGTGCACGGCGATGGTCCCCGTGAACAAGGACAAGGCGGCACAGCTCGCGGCGGATATAGACTATCCCGAACTCAGGAACACGGTGCTGGCGGCGGTCGCCGTGGAGTACTCTAAGCAGGACGACGGGCTCGCCAAGAAAGCCCTTGACAACATAGCCGAGCCCAGGTTCGCGAAGGCGGCAGTCCTGTACGTAAAGGCCGGGGCGCTCTCGGAGATGGCCGCCATAAAGGCGCAGAAGGACCAGGCGGCCGCGATTAAACTATATGGCAAGGCGGCGGGCGCGGCTGCCGAGGCCAAAAGTCAGGCGCTCCAGTGGAAGATAGCGACGGCCCTTTGCGCCCTTGACCAGAACAAGCTCTTCGACATGGCCGCCAAGATAGATTCCGACGACTCGGCCAGGGCCGTGGCGCTTTCCGACATAGCGGCGGACTGGTCCTCCCGCGGCGACCAGAGGGCCGGCATGGTCTGGGATCTGGCCGCCAAGGCGGCGGGGTC
>JBEKYB010000016.1:0-12003 GCA_049511435.1 Nitrospirota bacterium
GTCGGGCTGCCTGCTGTATTGGTCGGGTACCTCGCAGCCGCATGACTTCGCGGCTGCCTTTTTAGCCTCTTCCCACAAGTCAAGGTTGAACCCCTTCATCATCTTCTGGACATAGGCCTTCTCGGCAGGGTCGGTGATAGGGGCATTCTGGATCTTGACCAGTATCTTCATGTCAGTCCTCGATGTCGAAATAGTTAGAGTAGTTCTCGCGCAGGTTCGCGTCGGACATCTGGGAATAGTCTTTCCGCAGCGCCTTCTCAACCTCCGCCAAGACGTCATGGCGGTTCCCGCCTTCTTCCAAATCCTCTCCCATGGCAGGGATGACAGCCCTTATGCCTTTACCCGTAACCTCCGAGGCGGAATACTGGAAAAATTCAAGCGCGGTGCGGTTTGAGCCCGCAATGATTCCGTTGATAAGCAAAAATGCTGGAAGCTCAAGGAATTCGAGCGATTCTAGTATTGCCTCCAGAGGGGCCGGGGGGCATTTTGTGACGGGTAGTTGCATTAAAGCCTGCCAAATGGGGAATAATTACCCATAGTATCTCTTTTATAACAACATTTGTCAACAATAAACAGCAATTTCATTGACAGGTTTGAAAGCCATATGATAATTTTAATTCAGTAATATCTGAGAGGCCTGGTTAACGTGGAACGCCCGGAATTCTGGGGACTTAACCCCTCGATAAAGAACATTTTCTATATACTTGCCGCCCTCTCGTTATTTTTCTTCCTCATAGGCTGCTACAACAGGTTAAAAACATGGCAGACGGGGTTGGAAGGTGGACCGGGCGAGCCTGGAAGCGGTTCCCTGGCCGGCTTTGCCTGGCGGTCTTTTAAAACGCTCTTCACGTCCGGCTGCCTGTCCGCCCGAAGGTCGTTTCGGCTCTCAAGACCCCGGGCGTTTTTCCTCCTCGCAGTCCAGTGGTCGTTCCTTATACTCTTTTTTGGCACAATCATGGACTTCCTAGACGCGCATGTGTTCCCTGGCTTTCTCTCCGGAAGGCCTTACCTCGTGTTCAAGCTGGCGTATGATATTGCCGGTACCGTATTTATCGTCTGCATAGCCGGCGCGATAATCCGGCGGCTTGCAGTAAAGGCTTTGCCGTCTTCCGGATATGACTATTTCCTCCTGATGCTCATGCTACTGGTGGGGATTACTTCTTTTGTAATGCAGGGGATTAGGTTCAACCTGATGTACTGGACGGACGAGCCATTCTCTCCGCTCGGGCGGCTCTTCAAGATTTTATTGTCCGGCGTCGGTTCGGGAAATTATGAGGCACTTTATAACATAAGCTGGATGGTCCACACGCTCCTTGCGTTAGTCCTGATAGCCTATCTGCCGTATTCCAGGATGTTCCATATCTTTGCGGCCCAGATAACTACACAGGCCGCGAAAGAGCGAGAAAAGGCTGCGGGAATAAGATGAAAAAGAAAAAGGTCGCCCTTACCGGGCTTCAACTGATAGAACTCGACGCCTGCACCGGCTGCGGCCAATGCCTTAAGTTCTGCCCCGTCCAGGCAGTTACCGGAGACGCCTCAATCTCTCCGCCGGAAAAGATAAGGCACTTCAAGTACCTGCTCCAGGCGCAGGGTGGCGGAGTCCTATCCAGGCTCTTCAGAAGCAGAAAACCTTCCGACGAAGAGATGGAGAAGTTCGTAAGCGCCCTTTTTAAATGCACGACCTGCGGGGTCTGCGGGACGGTCTGCCCGGTCGGCATCAATACCCAGAAGCTTTGGGCGGCGCTGAGGACGGAGCTGATAAGGATGGGCAAGGAGCCGCCGGGGAAGCAGAAGGACGTCCCGGACGTATTCCGGAGGCGGAAGACTCCGTACGAGAAGGACGTTGCGGAAAAGCCTCTCTGGCGGCCCGCGGGACTGAAAAATTATCCGTCGCACGAGATTGGTTATTTCGTCGGCTGCGGCGTTTCCTTCTCGGCGCCTCCCATGGCCCTGGGCGGAGCCAGGATGCTGGAGAGCATATACGGCGGGTTTACCATGCTCGAAATAGAGGAATGCTGCGGCTTCCCGCTTTATGTCCTGGGCTTCGAGGATATCATCGAGTCGATGGTGCGTAAAAACGTAGCGGGCCTTGTCGGACAGGGGGTAAAAAAGCTTGTCACGACCTGCGCCTGCTGCATGAGCTTCCTCACCAACAACTGGCCGAAATATACGGGCGGGAAGCTCCCGTTCGAGGTGGTCCACATATCCCAGGAAGTGGCCAGGGCCGTGGAAACGGGCGTGGTCGCCTTCAAAAAGGAATTAAAAGAGACAGTCTGCTACCACGACCCCTGCTATATCTCGCGCGGAAAGCCTTATGTGGTCGAAGAGCCGAGGAGGGTAATCACTTCGATACCGGGCGTTATTTTCAAGGAGATGGAGCGGAACCGCCAGTACTCGAAGTGCTGCGGCGCCGGCGGCGGCATCCGCAGGGTCCAGGATGAGGAGCATACGAAAATATCCTGCGAGATTGCGCTGGAAGTCATTAAAGACGCCGAGGCCGAAGGCGCCGACACTCTGGCCATAAACTGTCCCGCGTGTTACGAGCGGATGCACCTGGCCTTGACTAAGCTTGGCTACGAAACAAAACTCAAGATAAAAGACATAATGCAGATGGCTTCCGAACAGCTTTAACCCGCCTTAACCCCCCGGGCCCTGACAGGAAAAATCTTGAATTAAATCCCGATTCTTTGTATCATTAATTACTTAAGTTAAATCAGCGGGTTATTTACTATGCTCAAACAGACTCTCAGGCTTGTCTTTTATCTCTTTATTTCCTTCCTGATAGGGATAATAGTCACTTTAGCAATAGACCAATACGAAAACATAGCGGTCGAAAAAAACCTGAGGCACGACATCGAGCAGGAGATAAGAAACACGGTCGAATCCTTCACGAGTTCCGTCAGCAGGCCCGACCCCGCAAAGACCATTATGTTTATCAGGAAATTCACTGCATCGAGCCTGAAGGACAGGGTCATGGCGACAGAACCTTCCAGGGAGCCGAGCCCCGACCCTAGGGATTTCAAATTTCTTTTTGCCCTTACGACTTCAGCCGGGAAAATCAATTTTTACCTGCGCAATTCTTTTTTGGAAGACGAGCTCGCAATACTTGACCGCACCGAGCTGATTTATGGGATTATTACGACAATCGTCGTATTTACGTTTATGGTCCTTTACAGCGAAAAGAGAAGAAAGACCGCCCTTATACATCTGAAACTGGAGAAAAAACACGCGGAATACAAAAAAGCGCTTGAGGAGCACGAGGCGCTTGCACTGCTCGGGCGGATGGCCGCGACGCTTGCGCATGAACTGAAAACACCCATAGCTACCATATCGAACCTTGTACAGGTATTGCCCGCCCGTCTTGGCGACGAGAATTTCACGAAGCGTTTTATCTCCCTCACTGGCCAGGAACTGAAAAGGACCCAGCAACTGATCGATAACATGCTCGTTTATGGGAAGGATATAGTCGTTACAAAAGAGAAGTGGCTGGATTTCAGCCGATTCGTCTCCGGCCTTGCCGTCAATAATGGTATAAAACTGATAGGCTGCCCGGCGTTTAAGATATACTGCGATGATTTCTACATGAGGCTTCTGCTCGATAACCTGCTCAGGAACAGCCGGACGGCGGGTGCGGACGCATGGTCTGTGAGGTTAAACCAGCTCCGGGGGCAGGGTCTGGCGGAGATTTTAATAGAGGACAATGGGCAAGGGATCCCTGAAGGCATCAGCTTGGATGAGCTTTTCGCCCCGTTCATTACGCACCGCTCCAGCGGCGCGGGGGTCGGGCTTTATCTGGCAAAAAAGATTGTCGAGGCCCATGGCGGAGACATATCGTTGTCCAGGCTAAAGACTGGCGCCGGCGTAACAATCCATTTCCCTGATAAAAAGGTAAAAATAGATGGCCAGACGGTATAAGCCGAGCATACTGATAATAGACGACGAGGCAAATTTCAGGGAGTCCCTGCAGCTTGCGCTTGAGGATTCTTATATTATAAGAGCGGCAGCGAACATTAAAAGCGCGCTTGCGGCTGTAAAAGAAAGCACGCCTGACGCGGTGCTGCTCGATGTCAGACTGCCCGACGGTGAGGGCACTGACCTGCTGAGCGAGCTGAATAAATTGAACCCGGCGCCTGTAACGATAGTAATGACCGCGTATGCTACCCTCGATAATGCGGTCGGGGCGCTAAAGCAGGGTGCGGTCGATTATTTACTCAAGCCGATCGAAATAGAAAAACTCAAGCGGGAACTCGATATTTACCTGGAAAACAGGTCCCTCAAGAAAAAATTGACCGATCTTGACAGGGAGATTCAAAAAATCGCCCCGCCGTTTACCACGACGGGCCAGGGGAAGATGAAAGAAATAGTCGATAAAGCGCGCTTGATAGCGCCTCACGACATACCCGTCCTGATAAAAGGTGAGACCGGCACAGGCAAGGAAAAAGTAGCTAAATGGCTTCACTCGCTCTCCGGGCGCGAAGGTGATATGGTGGCAATAAACTGCGCCGCGCTCCCCAAGGACATCATCGAAAGCGAGCTCTTTGGCTATGCGAGGGGCGCGTTTTCCGGGGCGGTCTCTAATAAGGAAGGGCTGATAGAAAAAGCGGAGGGCGGGACGTTATTCCTGGACGAGGTGGGCGAGCTTTCCGAGGGCGTCCAGGCGAAATTCCTGAGGGTGCTCGAAGAAGGGGTATACTACAAGCTGGGCGAGACGGTCGAGCGCAAGGCGTCGTTCAGGCTGATCTCGGCGACGAACGGGGAATTTTCAGGCAGATTCAGGCAGGACCTCTATTACAGGATAAACGGCATAACCCTGGAGCTTCCGCCGCTCAGGGAGCGGAGAGAAGACATCCCGCTTTTAATATCGGCTTTCATCGAAGAGGCGGATTTCTCATATAATAAGACGGTCAAAAACGTCCTGCCCAGGAGTCTCGACCTCCTTATGAAATACAGCTGGCCGGGGAATATAAGGGAGCTGAAATGGTGCATCAGCAGGGCGGTCGCGCTCTCCGTGGGCGAAACCATCGAAATAGACCAGTCGATGCTGAACTCGGGTTTTGGCGACCCTTGCACTCAAGACGATGACCTGACCGGGGTCCCTTTCAAGGAGGCTATGGAGCGCCTTGAACGAAATTACATCAAACACGCCCTGGCCATAACCAATGACAACAAGACCGAGGCGGCGGAATACTTAGGCATATCCGTAAGGGCCCTACATTATAAATTGAAAAAATACAGCCTTTAAAACCTCTTCTTTTTCTTTCCTTTCGTTTCCAGATACCACGGCGTACTTATAACTATTACCTGTGGCCCTCCCTCGATGAGCAGCAGTTCCTTCAACAGTGTGGCCCGGTGCCTGACTATGAAATTATACCATTTCCTTTCCACCAGCTCAGGGACTATCACCGCAATCGGGCGGTCTTTGTACTGGGCGGACAGCTTCCGTATATATCTGAGCAACGGCCCGTAAAACTCCCTGTAAGGCGAGGTGACAACCGCAAGCCGCGGGACGGCGTGGCCCGATGCGCGGGCCGGCTTTTCGACCAGTTCGGTCCACCGGCCCGACAGGTCCTGCATTTTCATATCCTCCGAGAGCACCTGTACCGCGTATATGTCGGGCGATAATTGCAGGGCGAGCCGCAAGGCTTTACGGGTCATGTTGTCCAGCCTTTTCAAAGGTACGACGACTATGGGCGCCGGTAAATCGGATGTATCCAGAGGCTTATCCTCCTGGCCGCATTTTTGGTCGATCCGTTCGTTATAGTGCCGGATGCGCAGGAACATCGTCATCAGGGGCGGTATGACCAATATGGTAAGCCACGCGCCTTCCTTGAACTTCGCAACTACGATAATGACCAGGGTAACCGCGGTCGCTAAGGCGCCTGCGGCGTTAAAGACCATCGAACGGCGTGCGTGAGGCTCTTTTGAATTTAGCCAGTGGAACACCATCCCAAGCTGTGAGAGTGTAAAGGCCATGAACGCCCCCACCGCAAACAAAGGGATGAGCCGGTCCGTTATGCCGCCGAAGGCAACGAGCAGCAGCCCCGACAAAAGCGTCAGAAGGATTATCCCGTTGGAATAGACCAGCCGCCTCCCTCTGTGGGCGAACCCGGCTGGGAGGTATTCGTCCAGGGCTAGAAGGCGCAGCACCCTCGGGAAATCCGTATAACTTGTATTGGCCGAAAGAGACAGCACCATAAGAATGGACGATATGCTGACATAATAAAAAATGCCTCGCCCGGTGGTGGCGCTGATGACCTGCGACAGCACGCTCTGGTATCCTTTCTGGCCTGGAGGCGTAGGGCCTATTCCGAACGCATGCGACAATATGGCAATTCCTGCGAGCAGGAAGGCCAGGGTCACCATAATGACCATCAGCGTCCGGCCTGCGCGCTCGACGGTAGGCTTCTTGAAGATAGGAACCGCGTTGCTTACGGCCTCCACCCCTGTAAGCGCGGTGCACCCGCTTGCAAAGGCCCTCACCACCAGCCAGAGCCCGGCCGCAGCGGCGAAGGCCGGGAGCCTGGGCGGCGGCACGACGGGGACCGGGCTGCCGTGCGCCAACGCAATCTTGACTAACCCTATGAGTATGACTGCGCCGAGGCAGGCGATGAACAGGTATGTCGGGAACATGAAAAGGACGCCCGCGGAGCGTACGCCTCTTAAGTTCACTGCCGCCAGCAGGACCAATATTAGGAGGCAGAGAGGCAGAGTATAGGGGAGCAGGGGCGGGGCCGCGGAGACCAAAGCTCCAACGCCCGCCGAGATTGCGACCGCTACATTCAGCACATAATCGATACATAGCGCGCATGCCGCCAGAAGACCCGCAAACCAGCCCAGGTTCTCCTTGGCGACGGTATACGAGCCTCCTCCCTGCGGATAGGCCGGTATCGTCTGCCGGTAGGACATTGCGACCGCCAAAAGCAGAACGATTATCACCGCGGTAATAGGTATGATATAGCCGGAGGCGGCGTTACCCAGCACAAGGAGGATTGTCAGGGCGGCCTCCGGCCCGTATGCCGCCGAGGCAAGAGCATCCAGCCCTACCACCGGAATCCCCGAGAGCTCGGTTAACTGCTCGCCCTTCTCCTCACGGCTCTTGAGCCGCCTTCCAAAAAGCATCTCACTAAGTGACACGACACCTCCGATTATCCTGCAGGGTCATTCTAAAGGGGTTATTTTAACATCACGATTAATTTTAATCTAATACTTATTTGCGCCGGCGCATTGAATCCCGCCTCCCTCTTGGGGACGCCCTGCTTGCGCTTTGATTAAGCAGTGATATAATTATTAATAACAATTACTCAGATGCTGGAGGGAAACATGTTTGCCGTATTTTCAAGAAACTGGTGGCTGCTGGTACTGAGGGGGATAGCCGCCGTCATATTCGGCGTTCTGGCCTTCGTCTGGCCCGGCATCACCCTCTTTACGCTGGTCCTCCTTTTCGGAGCTTACGCATTCATGGACGGGATATTCCTTATAGTCCACTCCATAAGCGGCCGGAAAGAGAAAGAGGACTGGTGGATGCTATTGATAGGAGGCATTATGGGCGTGATTATCGGGGTCATCACATTCCTGACTCCGGGAGTCACCACCATAGTGCTCCTCATCTACATCGCCGCCTGGGCCCTTGCCATGGGCGTGCTTGAAGTCATTGCCGCGATCCGGCTCAGGAAGGTGCTTACGCACGAGATATTGCTGGTCCTTAGCGGAATTGCCTCGATAGTATTCGCATTCCTGCTGATGCTCTTCCCTGCGAGCGGTGCGCTGGGGCTCGTCTGGCTTATAGGGATATATGCCATCGTGCTGGGCATTGCGCTCACCGTCCTGGGGTTCGAGGTGCATCATTTCGGGAAAAAGGTGGGGGTTTCATAAGCATAACCACAGGTTATGGATCCCCGATAACTATTTGTAAACAGTACCAAGGGGCGGCGTTTCATGACGCGCCCCTTTCTTTTCCCGCCCCATCCCCTTGACATGCAATCTCCAAAATGCTAAGTTGAAGGACCTTGAGCAAAACCGAAAGAACCATCCTGAGGAAGACCGGGCGCGCCATCGGGGACTACCGGATGATCGAGGACGGCGACCGGGTAATGGTCGCACTTTCCGGAGGGAAGGACTCATGGACTCTTCTGCATATGCTGGAGAGCCTTAGGCGCAAGGCCCCGGTAAATTTTTCAATTAAGGTGGTTACGATAAACCCTGGTTTTCCGGGGTTCCGGTCTGATATAATCGAAGAGAGACTGAGCCATACCGGTTTCGATTACCACGTTGAGCGCTCCAACATCTACGGGGTAATATCGGGGAAAATAGGCCCCGATGAGGATACTTACTGTTCGTTCTGCGCGAGGCTCAGGCGCGGGATACTCTACCGCCTGGCGGGCGAGCTGGACTGCACGAAGATTGCGCTAGGGCACCACGCCGACGACCTCATGGAGTCGCTCCTGATGAGCGCGCTGTACAACGGGGAGCTCCGCTCGATGCCGCCCATGCTCATGGCGGATGACGGCGTGAATATCGTAATAAGACCGCTGTGTTATGTGTTCGAGGAGGAGACGGCCGCATTCGCCGGGGAGCAGGCAATACCTCTCATCGGCTGCGGATGCCCCGTTTGCCGGGGCTCGGCCAACAGGCGCTACAGGATTAAATCGCTCCTGGGGGAGTTGGAGGAAGAAGAGCCGGGGATAAAGGACAGCCTTTTAGCCGCGCTCGGCAACGTTAAGCCCCACTACCTGATGGACAAGAGGTTCTTAACCGATGCGCGCGGTGGTGCAAAGGGTAAAGGAGGCGGCCGTAAGGGTCGGCCACGAAACGGTCTCCAGCATGGGGAAGGGCCTCCTGGTGTTCCTGGGAGTCGGAAGGGATGACACCGAGGAGGACGCGGATTACCTCCTGGACAAAATCGTCGGTCTCCGTATCTTCGAGGATGCCCAGGGCAAGATGAACCAGTGCCTTTCCGACGAGGGGGGCGGGCTGATGGTCGTCTCGCAGTTCACTTTGTTTGGAGACGCCAGGAAGGGCCGCAGGCCTTCTTTCACGGAGGCGGCCAAGGGAGAAAAGGCGCTGGAACTTTACGACTACTTCGTGTTCAGGGCCAAGGACATGCGCATCCACGTCGGCGAAGGCCGGTTCGGAGAATCAATGGAGGTGAGCCTGGTAAACGACGGGCCGGTGACAATACTCCTTGACAGCAGGAAGCTCTTCTGACGCGGCTTCATTGACAAATTCATCTTACACCGGGAGAAGAACTTGAAGATTCTCATAATCGAAGATGAGGAAAGCGTTAGGCTTGCGCTGTCGAAGATACTGGAAAATTTCGGATATAATATATTTACCGCGGCCGATGGGCCGGAGGGTTTGGAGCTTTTCGTAAGGCAGGGGGACTTCGACCTGGTAGTGACCGACCTGAGTCTGCCCGGCCCTTCCGGCTGGGAAGTGGCCAGCTCGGTCAAGGAAAGAGAGCCTAAAACGCCGGTAATACTCCTTTCGGGCTGGGATGTAACAGACTCCGAGCTCAGGAGCAGGGGCAATATAGAGCGTGTTCTGTCGAAACCGGTAAAGATAAGCAGCCTGCTTCAGGCTATTAGCGAGCTGGTTATAAAACGGGAGGCATGATTTAATGGAGAATGAAAGCGAAATATTGAATGTCTTCAGACAGCGCGCGGCGCTTCTGGAAGGGCACTTCCTGCTGTCTTCCGGGCTGCACAGCCCGAAATACCTGCAGTGCGCGCTGGTGCTGCAGCACCCGGACCTGGCGACGGAGCTGTGTTTCAAGCTTGCCGGCACCTTCCGCGCCGAGAAGTTCGATTTCGTGATAGCCCCCGCTCTGGGCGGCATCATCGTCGCTCAGGAAGTGGCCAAGGCCCTGGGCGTCCGTGCGCTGTTCGCGGAGCGCTCGGAAGGAAGGCTTACGCTGAGGCGCGGCTTCACTATAGCCCCCGGTGAACGGGCCCTCGTTGTCGAGGACGTAATAACCACCGGCGGCTCCACCCGGGAGACTATCAGGGTAGTCACCGAGGCCGGGGGTGTCGTGGTTGCGGCCGGGTCCCTCATCGACAGGAGCGGCGGCGCGGTGGAGCTGGGCGTGCCTTACAAGTCGCTCGTCACCCTGACAATACCTGTCTACCAGCCCTCGGACTGCCCGATGTGCAAAGAAGGAACCCCCGTGGTGAAGCCGGGCAGCAGGAGCTTCGCCAAGGCATAGAGATGCCAATCCTCCCCTCCAAGGAAGATTTTCTGCGGGATGCCCGTAAAGGGATAATAAGGCCCCTCTGCCTCCGGGAAGAAAAGCCCGGTTTCGACCCGGCCGCGGCGTACCGCGCCATAAGGGGGGGCGAATACTCCTTCCTGCTCGAGTCCGCCCGCGTGGACGAAAAGACCGGCCGGTACTCCTTCCTTGGCGCGGACCCCTACATGATATTCAAGTCAACGGGCGAGTCCGTGGATATAATACGGGACGGCAGGCGCGCAACGCTCGTCCGTCCGCCGCTCCCAAAGCTACGGGAGCTTATGGAGAACTACCGCGTCCTGCCGGAGCCTGGCTATCCTCCATTTATCGGCGGGTGCATAGGGTTCTTCTCCTATGATTTCGTGCATAATTTCGAGAAACTCCCCCGGATTTCTCACGACGACCTGGGCATTCCCGACGCCTTCTTTATATTCATCGATTCCCTCATAGCCTATGACCATATCGAAAAAACGTCGTTCATCATGGCAAATCCGGGCGCATCCGATCGGAAACTCGGCTATTCCGAGCCTGAAGACGGGGACTGGCCTATTTTGTATGACAAGGCGGCGGAAAAGATATTAAAACTCTCGGAAAAAATCTCCGGAATAAGCAAAAACGAAAGGATTAGCGGCCCCACCGCCGCCGGGATCAAGGCGGAGCCGCTCATCCCGAAGGAAGACTATGAGCGGATGGTCCTCCGGGCAAAGGGATATATCGCCGCCGGGGACATATTCCAGGCCAACTTATCTCAGCGGCTCTCGGCGGATGTTACCGGCATAGATGCCTTTGACATTTACTCGGTCCTCAGGGACGTTAACCCCTCCCCTTTTGCCTGCTACCTTGATTTCCCCGGCGTCAAGATAGTAAGTTCCTCTCCGGAGCGGCTGGTCAGGGTATCCGGACGGACGGTGGATACCCGCCCAATCGCGGGGACGAGGCCCAGGGGCAAGGGCGTTCCGGGCGACGCTGCAATGCGGGCGGAGCTCCTTTTAAACGAGAAGGAGCGCGCCGAACATATAATGCTTATCGACCTTGAACGTAACGACCTGGGCCGTGTTTGCGATTTCGGGAGCGTCCGGGTGGACGAGCTTATGGTCACCGAGGACTACTCGCACGTGATACACATCGTATCAAATGTCACCGGTAGGCTTGCCGAAGGGAAGGACGCCTTCGACGTCATCCGGGCCGCCTTCCCCGGCGGCACGATAACCGGCGTGCCCAAGGTGCGCTGCATGGAGATAATAGACGAGTTGGAGCCGGTTGCCAGGGGGCCTTATACCGGCAGCGTAGGCTATATAAGCTATAATGGAGATATGGACTTAAATATCGTGATACGGACATTTGTCATAAAGGATGATAAGGCATACGTGCAGGTCGGCGCGGGCATCGTGGCGGACTCGGACCCGGAGCGGGAGTATTACGAGACCTTGCACAAGGCCGAGGCGCTGATTAAAACCTTGGAAAAGTTATAGATGAAAATCCCCGATTCCCTTTACTATGTATACGCTCTACTCGTAACAGCGGCGATTATCGCGGCCTTCGCAGCCGTGGATTACGGCATTTTTTGCCTTCTGAAGCTCATTTAGAGGTAATAATGCTTAAGGCCGAGGCGCTGATGAAGATACTGGGGAAATTATGACCCATCGCTCTAAAATGAATAAGAAGAAATTACTTTTCATATCTTTTGTTCTTTTGACAATTATTATTGTCGCAGTCTTTTTCATGCGACAGAGAGCCCTGATGCCGAGCCTTCAACAAAAAACACCAATAAAACTATC
>JBEKYB010000017.1:0-11752 GCA_049511435.1 Nitrospirota bacterium
AATCCAGCCGTCCTTGTAGTTTATCCCCTGCGCGGCCATGGCCTTCGCTCGGATGAGCGAATCGGTTATCGCGCCGCTGGCTACGGCTGCGCCGTCGGTCTTCACGGAGAGGCCCATCCATGCCCCCGCCACCATCGGCTCCCTGTAGAGGAAGTGCTGCGCCATGAACGGCAGGACAAGGAGCTCGACCACCGCGAATATCACGACCAGGGATGAGACCATTATCGGGATTATCGGCCTTGCCCGGATTGCGCCGCCGGTCGCTATGGCGGCGGATACCCCGCAGATGGATATGCCGGAAGCGAGCGGGGCCGCCCACTCCCTGCTGAACTTGAAATATTTCCTGGCGATTAAATATGTGAGCGTCCAGAAGATGAGGTATGCGCCGATAATCGCGCAAAGGCCGCTGAACATAACCCTGGACGCCAGGCCCATCGCCTCGACGCCCCTGACCCCAAGCCCCGCGCCGAGTATCACTATGGCGGTCTTGATGTACCATTCGGGGCGTACGGCGGCATCAATTTTCCTTGCAAAGCCGGGCGTGAGGTTACCGACGAAAAGACCGGCCAATAGTGCGATTATGAAGCCCGCCTCGCCGGTGAGGTTCAGCGACCACGGTATGCCGAACTTCCCGAGTTTATCGGGGGTGGCCGCGATATACGCGAAACTGCCGCAGGCCCAGCAGACGTAGCTGATAAAGAAGACCAGGGTGAACCCGACGACGAACTTCCCGAGCTTCAGGCCCAGCGCCTTTGCGCCGATGGTCATTATGACGAGCAAGAAAAGATAGGTGAAAAATAGCGACATCGGGCCGGATATCCAGGAATAATGGTCCGAGAGAGGGGTCATGATCTTGGCCGGGTCTATCCAGACGTTGGTCTTTATCCCCCAGCCGAAGACGTCCGTGCCGGTGAATGATAGAAGCGACAGGCAAAAGATGAAAAGGCCGATAATTACCGCCAACCAGTCCTCGTTTAAACCTCTCTTCTTTACTTCTTCCATAAACTAACCTCCATTGCTTATGAATTAGTCAGACGGCTTTAGACGCATTGACAGGCATCAGGCGGCGGAAACCACCCCCTTTTTTAGAACGCAGTTTTAATAAATTACTATTTCAGGACAAAATTTGCAACTATTAATTGACGGGATTTTGCGAAAAGCCTGTTTTGAGCTATAATTTTAAATATAGGTAAGTTGAAGTTGGAGGTGGAATATGAGGATTTTAATATTTGCCTTTGCCGGAGTACTGCTGGCGGCCGGCGTAGTCTTTGCGGAGGATGTCCAGCAGTTCAATTACACGCTGCCGACTACCGGAAACGCCGTGCTAGCCCCGGGAGAACCGGCTACCCACGACTACCGCATAGGCTTTCGCGGCCCTGATACCTGCATGGTCGAGACAATAGCCGCGACAAGCCCGGATGAAGCCCTTGAATACGCGAAAGAGGTTTGTCCCGACTGCATGGTCCAGGACCTGACAAACGAGAGACTGCATGACATGGAAGGCGATATCAAGGACAAGACCAACGTCTTTGCGACAGGCGTAGCGCCTTTCGACGTCATTTCGAAGGCCGATGCCTATTGCCGTCTGTACGAGTAAAGGGAATGGTGAGACAATGAAGGCCAGATATTTTGGATTAACCGTATTTGCCGCGGTTTCCTTGGCCGTTCTTTCCTTCGCTCGGGCGGGAATTGCCGGAGGGCAGTACGAAAATCCGATGCCGGGGATGTTCCAGAGCCCCGCCCTGGGCGGCAGCAGCCTGGGTCCGGTCGGCGAAGATATGTACGACAGGAACGACCTTGGTGATATAAAGGACTACACCATAGGCTTCAGAGGCCCGGACAACAGCTGCATGGTGAAGGATATCCCGGCTAGGAGCGAGGGCGAGGCGCTTGATTTCGCATCAAGCATGTGCCCTGACTGTCAGCTTCAGGACATTACCGGGTACGATTACGGTAAGACGCCTTGGGAGATCACTCCAAAGAAGGATGCCTATTGCGCCATGAATACACTGCCGTCCGGAGATAACGGACTGAGGTAAAAGCGGATTAAAACAGGCAGAGTGTAAACTAGAAGATATGTTTAAGCGGGTGGCTGGTGGATAGGTTATTTTGAGGGATGTCATATTGAGCGTAGAAAGGGATATGCGGCTTAAGATCTGGTAGCGAATAATGATCATCCCGAAAAAAAGCGTATCCACCAGCCACCCGCCGAGTTATTCTCTCCCTTGCTAGTGTCCACATTTTGTTCCTGCCTATCCTTATTTAATTGACAAAAGGCCCGAAAAATTCATAAAATCACGTCTCATGATTTTCCGCTTCGAACTTCTAGGCGCCGATACGGGCAGCAAGGCAAGGCTTGGGCTGATAAAGACCCCTCATGGGGATATTGAAACGCCGGTGTTCATGCCCGTCGGGACTCAGGCAACGGTGAAGACTATGACGCCGGACGACCTGAAATCCCTGGGCGCAGGCATCATCCTGTCGAACACCTATCATCTTTACCTGAGGCCGGGTCATGAGCTTATTCAAAAATTGGGCGGCCTGCACGGGTTCATGGGCTGGGACAGGCCGATCCTGACCGACAGCGGCGGGTATCAGGTTTTTTCCCACAGCGAGCTCAGGAAGATAACGAAGGAGGGGGTCAAGTTCCAGTCGCACCTGGACGGCTCATACCACTTCCTGACGCCGGAGGCTGCGGTAAATATACAGGAGGCCCTTGGCGCGGATATCATCATGTGCTTCGACGAATGCGCTCCATACCCCAGCACCTACGATTACCTTAAGGAGTCGATGGAGTTGACTCTCCGCTGGGCGAAAAGGTGCAAGGACGCCAAAAAGCGCGAAGACCAGGCGCTTTTCGGCATAGTGCAGGGCGGGATGGACAGGGACCTGCGGCTGAAGTGCGTGGAAGGGCTGGTGGATACGGGCTTCGACGGCTACGCCATCGGAGGCCTTTCGGTGGGGGAGACGAAGCCCCTGATGTACGAGGTGGCCGGTTATACCGCCGAGGCGCTGCCGGGGGACAGGCCGCGGTACCTGATGGGCGTCGGCACGCCGGAGGACCTCGTGGAGTGCGTGGCTCTGGGGGTAGATATGTTCGACTGCGTAATGCCTACCCGTAACGCCCGGACCGGGACGCTTTTTACGAGTTTTGGTAAACTTACAATTAAAAACGCGCAGTACGCGGACGACCCGGCGCCCGTAGATCCTGAATGCGGCTGCTACACTTGCAGCAACTTCTCTCGTGCGTACTTAAGGCACCTCTACCATGCCGGTGAGATACTGGCGATGCGGCTGAACACGTTACATAACCTGCACTATTATCTTGACTTGATGAAGAATATAAGGAAAGCTATAAAGGAAAACAACTTCATGGATTTCAGGGAGGACTTCTACAACAAAATGGAGGTGAAAAAATGTTAGTTGCGCTTGCATACGCCATGGGCGCCGGAGGAGGCGCGGGTGCCGCAGCACCGGGGGGCGGGCCGAGCATGTTCCAGTCGCTGTTCCCGCTGATAATAATATTCGGGATATTCTATTTCCTGCTCATCAGGCCGCAGCAGAAGAAGGCCAAGGAACACAAGGCCATGCTTGACAGCCTGAAGAAGGGCGACAGGGTAATCACGAGCGGCGGCATCTACGGCACCATATATTCTTTGACCCCGAGCATGGTAGTGCTTATAATAGCCGAAAACGTGAAGATAAAGGTAGGAAGGGGCTATATTTCCGATATTGCCGCAGCGTCCGAGGATGAAACGGCCGAGAAACAGTCTTAAGTTCTTGCAATTAAGGGCGATTTGCTTTATCATAAATATTTTTAAGGTTGAAGGCGGGACTTCGTCCCGAGGCTCTGCATATTCGTATTCCGGGAGGAAAGGTCTTTTATGAACAGGAACCTGATGTGGAGGATGGGTCTGGTAGCGGCGGTCGTGGTAATCGCCATTATTATCTTCTTGCCGAGCATACCGGGTGTGCGGGCGGCGCTGCCGAAAAGCTGGCCGGGCAACAGGATAAACCTAGGCCTTGACCTCCAGGGCGGCATGCACCTCATATACCAGGTTGAGACGGACAAGGCGGTCGAGTCCTTCACCGGCCGCCTGGCCAAGAGCATCAAGACGATGGCCGACGAGAAGAAGATGCCCCTTACGGACATAAGGCAGACATCCCCGACCACCATCGAGGCGGTGCTCCAGAGCCCGGGCGACATGGATAAGTTCCTTGCCATAGTCTCAGACCTCGGGTCGCTCGAGAAGAAGGGCCAGGAGGGTAACAAGGTAGTCCTGGCCGTAAAGCCGGCCGATGCCGAGAGGATAGCCACGAATTCGGTATCGCAGGCCCTTGAGACCATCAGGAACAGGATAGACCAGTTCGGTGTTGCCGAACCGGTCATAGTGCAGCAGGGGACCGACCAGATACTCATACAGCTTCCGGGCGTAAGGGACACCCAGAGGGCCTTGGACCTTATCGGCAAGACCGCCCTGCTTGAGTTCAAGCTCCTTGACGAGACCGCTCAGCTCAACCCGCCCCTGCCGGACATAGTTCCGTCGAGCGAGGCCGAGGCGCTCGTCGAGAAATACAAGGACAAGATACCCCCCGACGACCAGATACTCTTCGAGCGCATTGTCGACCCCTCCACCGGCGCAGTCACAAAGCGGCCGTACCTCGTGAAGAAGGACCCGATGATGACCGGCGACGTCCTCACGGAGGCCAGGATGGGGATTTCACCCAGGACCAAGGAAGCGGAGGTCAACTTCACTCTGGACGCCACGGGCGCGCGGATATTCGACCAGGTGACCGCGGCCAACGTCGGAAAGAGGATGGCCATCGTCCTTGACGGCACCGTCTATTCCGCGCCCGTAATAAGGGAGAGGATAAGCGGAGGCAGCGGCGTCATTTCAGGCCGGTTCACGGAGGCCGAGGCCAAGGACCTGTCCATTGTTCTTCGGGCGGGCGCGCTGCCCGCGCCCTTGAAGCCCCTGCAGAACCTGACCGTCGGGCCGACCCTCGGCAGCGACTCGATCGAGGCCGGCAAGAAGGCGATAATATTCGGCACCATACTTGTGCTGATATTCATGGCTATTTACTACAAGTGGGCCGGCGTGATCGCGGACTTCGCGGTTGCACTCAATCTAGTCGTCCTTATCGGGGCGCTGGCGCTCCTGAACGCCACTCTGACGCTCCCGGGTCTTGCCGGAATACTCCTCACGATAGGCATGGGCGTTGACTCGAACGTGCTGATATTCGAGAGGATACGAGAGGAGCTGCACCTGGGCAAGAGCGTGCGCGCCGCCATAGACGGCGGATACGACAAGGCGTTCACGACCGTCCTCGACTCGCACGTCACGACGCTCATCACCGCGGCCGTGCTGTTCCAGTTCGGCACCGGCCCCATAAAAGGCTTCGCTGTTTCGCTTTCGCTGGGCATACTGATAAACCTGTTCACCGCGCTCGTGGGCACGAAGGTGGTTTTCGATTTCATCAGCTCAAGGAAGAAGCTTGCGAAGCTGAGCATATAATCTTTACCGGAGGCGTCTTTTAAATGGAACTGATAAAGAAGACAAACATAGACTTCATGGGTGGGAGGAAGATAGCCTTCGGGATATCGCTGGTACTGTCCACCCTGGGCATCATATGCCTGGTGGCGATCGCCACCGGGAAGGCGAACCTGGGCATCGATTTCGCTGGCGGGGCGTCGGCGGACCTCGTCTTCCAGAAACCGGTGAAGATAGACGAGGCCAGGAGGGCACTCGACAACGCCGGGTTCAGGGATGCCGAAATCCAGTCGTTCACGGGGGGTACAAAGCTCCTGGTCAGGGTGAAGAAGCTGAACGTCCCGGTCGCGGAGGTGGTGGGCAAGATAAAGGATGCATTTGTAAAGGCATTCCCGGATAATCAGGTCACTATCGACTCAAGCGCGGCCATTGGGCCCACAGTGGGGCAGGCCCTTCAAAAAGACGCTCTTCTGGCTATACTTTTATCGTTTTTAGGCATAATCATATATATCGCCTGGCGGTTCGAATGGAAGTTCGGGCTGGCGGCGACAGTCGCCACACTGCACGACGTCCTGGCGGTATTGGGCGTTTTCCTGGTGCTGCACAAGGAGATAACCCTCCTGGTCGTGACGGCGCTTCTGACGCTGGCAGGTTATTCGCTTACGGACACGGTAGTCGTCTTCGACAGGATACGCGAGAACTTGAAGCTCAGGCAGAAGGACAACCTCCTGGATATAATAAACAGCAGCATAAACGAAGTGCTGTCGAGGACCGTCGTGACCTCGCTTACCGTGTTCCTGGCGGTGCTATCGCTCTTCATACTGGGCGGCCAGGTCCTGCACGACTTCGCCTTCGCGATGCTCTGCGGGGTGGTGGTGGGCACCTATTCCTCCATCTTCGTTGCCAGCCCGCTCCTTTACGTATGGAGGGGCAAGAAGGGCAGCAGGCTGATTAAAGCGGCCATGCTGACCAAGCAGCCCGTGAAGGATGCAAGGCCGACGCTCGCCAAGGCGGTGTCCGGAGCGGCTCAGCCTGCACCGGCGGCCCCGGCGGAAAGCTCTCCGGCCCCGGCCGTGCTAGCGCCGCAGGCGCGGCAGCAGTCAGGAAAGGGCAGGAAGGGCAGGAAGAGCAAAAAGTCAAGGACAAAGGCTTGAGCTTGCTGATAGAAAGGGGAACATCCGGAGTTGCTTGTAAAGCGGTGGATAAAACAGGAGCCCTCCCAGCCTTTGAGGGAAGCTCTCTGCGCAGGGCTTTCTATTTCTCCGGCCACTGCGTCCATACTCCTTAACCGCGGCATAGAAGGCCCCGAGGAGGCGGACAAATTCCTTCGGGCCTCACTTGACGACCTCATAGAACCCTTCGAACTCTCAGGTATGGACCTCGTAGTCAAGAGGGTCCTGCAGGCAATCAAAAACGATGAACAGATGCTCGTCTTCGGCGATTACGACGCGGACGGCATCACCGCCACGGCGCTCCTCGTCGAGTTCTTCAAGGACATCGGCAAGCGGGCCAGGTACTACATCCCCAGAAGGCTTGACGAGGGCTACGGCATCAGCTTCCAGTCCCTGGAAAAGATACGGAACAGCGGAGTCAAGCTCATCATAACCGTCGATTGCGGCGTCTCCTCGGTGGATGAAATAAGGGCCGCTAAAACGATGGGGTTGGACGTGATTGTCACCGACCACCACGAGCCTCCGGACGTACTTCCCGACGCAGTCGCCATAATAAACCCTTATCTCAAGGACTCCAACTATCCGTTCAAGGGACTGGCCGGAGTGGGAGTGGCGCTGAAGCTGGCCCAGGCGGTCCTTGCGGGGCTGGACGGCAAGGAAAAGGCGGGCCCGGGCCTGGACCCACGGTTGTACAAGTACCTGGACCTCGTGGCTTTGGGCACCATATCCGACGTCGTGCCCCTTAAGGGCGAGAACCGCATACTGGTCAAACACGGGCTGGAGTTCATGAAGAACTCCTCCAGGGAGGGAATAAAGAGCCTGAAGGAAGTGTCCATGGTGAGCGACTCGCGCATCACAGCGGGCACTGTCAGTTTCAAGATGGCGCCGAGGCTCAACGCCTCCGGACGCCTCGGAGAGGCGTACCTGGCCGTAAAGCTGCTGCTTACGGATAACCCGCAGGAGGCGAACGCCATAGCCCTTGAGCTCGACAAGATGAACCGCGAGCGGCAGAAGATAGAGGAGGATATTTTAGACGACGCCCGGTCGATGGTCTGCACGGACGCAGACTCGGGTTGCCGCGCGATAGTCCTTGCATCCGACCAGTGGCACCAGGGCGTGATAGGGATAGTGGCCTCGAAGCTGGTGGATGAGTTCTATATGCCGACGGTGCTCATCGCCATGGCTGAAGACATCGGCAAGGGCTCGGCCAGGAGCATACCCGGGTTTCACATGCAGAACGGTCTCGAGAAGTGCAGCTCGCACCTCCAGGCGTTCGGCGGCCATAAGTTCGCCGCGGGGCTCTCCATATGCAGGGAAAAGCTGCCGCTCTTCAAGGAGGACTTCGAGAACCTCGTAAAAAATACGCTCACGGACGATGACTTCATACCGATGGTCAGGGTGGACAGCGAGGTCCGGCTGGGGGAGCTTGACTGGAAGCTTTACGACGAGATAACCTCGCTCGCGCCTTTCGGCGCGGGCAACCCGGAACCGGTCATGAAGGCGGAGTCCGTGGAGGTGCTCTACCCGAAGATGGTAGGCCGTAACCACGTGCGGATGAGGCTGTCTCAGGACGGATTCACGGTCGGTGCCATAGGTTTCAACATGGGCGGGATATACCAGAGCCTCGCCATGAGCAGGATACTGGTGGACGCGGCCTTCAGCCTCGACATAAACGAATGGCAGGGCGAAAGGAGGCTGCAGCTAAACCTTAAGGACGTACATTTTTAGATGCTCAGATTCGAAGACATACTGGACAAGATACAGGGCTACCAGCCGGACGCCGACATCGACCTCCTGAGGCGGGCATACATATTCTCGGCGAAGGTGCACCAGGGGACGAGCCGCCTCTCCGGAGAACCCTACCTCGTCCATCCCATCGAGGTCGCCGGAATCCTTACCGAGCTCAAGATGGACTACGTAACAGTGGCCTCCGGGCTTTTGCACGACACCGTCGAAGACACCGACACCACGGTTGAGGAAATCGCCGATTATTTCGGCGACGAAATCGCCTCGATAGTGGACGGCCTGACAAAGATCGCGCGTATAGAGTTCAAGACCCGCGAGGAGCAGCAGGCCGAGAACTTCCGGAAGATGATCCTCGCGATGTCGAAAGACATCCGCGTAATCCTCATAAAACTCGCCGACCGGCTCCACAACATGCGCACCCTCAGGCACCTTAGCCCCGAGAGGCGAAGGTCCATATCCCAGGAAACCCTCGATATCTATGCCCCGATAGCCAACCGGCTGGGACTGGGCCAGATAAAATGGGAGCTGGAGGACCTGTGCCTAAGGTACCTCGAGTCGCAGGTCTACGAGGAGCTCGTCCATAAGATATCCCAGAACCGCGGGGAACGGGAAAAATATATAAACGAACTGAAAGCGATAGTGGTGGCCCATATGGAGAAGAACGGCCTGCCGGGAAGGGTAGTGGGCAGACCCAAGCATTTCTTCAGTATATACCAGAAGATGCTGAAGCAGGGCATCACGGTGGAAGAGATGTACGACCTCATCGCGCTCAGGATAATAACCGATTCCAAGACCAACTGCTATGCGATATTGGGCATGATACACTCGCTGTGGCTGCCCGTGCCGGGCAGGTTCAAGGACTTTATAGGCGTCCCGAAATCCAACATGTACCAGTCGCTCCATACCACGGTCATAGGCCCGAACGGAGAGAGGGTCGAGTTCCAGATAAGGACCGAGGAGATGGACCAGATAGCCGAAAAAGGCATAGCGGCACATTGGCAGTACAAGGAAAAAGGGAAGATGGGCGACGTGGACGAGCGGCGGTTCTCCTGGCTGAGGCAGCTCGTGGAGTACCAGAAGGAGCTTACCGACTCGCACGAGTTCATGGACACGGTCAAGGTGGACCTCTTCCCCGAGGTCGTATATGTCTTCACCCCAAGGGGCGACGTGAAGGAGCTCACGAAAGGCTCCACCCCCATAGACTTTGCCTACAGCATACACACGGACGTCGGCAACCAGTGCGTCGGCGCGAAGGTCAACGGGAAGATAGTGCCGCTCAAGCATGAGCTCCAGACCGGCGATACGGTGGAGGTAGTGACCCAGCCCGGCCATGTCCCTTCGCGCGACTGGCTTAAGTTCGTCAAGACCCCGAAGGCGAAGACAAGGCTGAAGCATTGGCTGAAGCTGGAGGAGGACAAGCAGAGCGTTGACCTCGGGAAGGACCTCCTGGAGAAGGAACTGAAGAAGAGGGACATTAACCCCTTGAAGCTATATAAATCTCATGATGCGGCCAAGCTCTACGAGGCGTTCGGTCTCGAGAGCCTGGACGAACTCTACATGGAGATTGGGTTCGGGAAGGTCTCGCCAAGGCAGGCCGTGGCCGTGCTCCTGCCCGAGGAGGCGCAGACCGAGGAGAAGCGCGACGAGTCCATCCTCAAGAAGGTGGCCAGGAAGATAACCGCGAGGAAGGACAAGGGCGTCAAGATAAAGGGCATCGACGACATTATGATCCACTTCTCGAAATGCTGCAGCCCCGTTCCCGGAGACAGGATAATAGGGTTCATAACGCGCGGACGCGGGGTCTCGATACACTCGGCCGACTGCACCAACGTATACGACCTTGAGAACGAACGCGACCGGATCATACAGGTGGAGTGGGACCTGGAACACCCGAGCATGCATTCGGCGAAGATATCCGCCCTCACGGTGGACAAGCCCGGGCTTCTGGCGAACGTCTCGACCGCGATATCGTCCGCCGAGGCCACCATAAGCCATGCCGAGATTACGACGACCGAGGATAAGAGGGCCGTCTGCAACTTCGTCGTCGAGATTATCGACCTTCACCATCTGGACCGCGTGATGAAGAAGGTTTCGCAGGTGGACGGCGTAATAAACGTCAAACGAGTAAAGACCTAAAGGAGAGCCATGCCGCGTGAGATAATCCGAAGCGGCCGCGCGCCCGCGGCGGTCGGGGCGTACTCGCAGGCGGTGAGGGCCGGGGACTTCTTATTCGTGTCCGGCCAGATCCCGCTGAACCCCGAGACGGGCGAGGTCGTCTTTTCCGATATTAAGGAACAGACGGAGAGGGTGCTGGTCAATATCCGCAATATCCTGCAAGAGGCCGGGATGGGGCTCGAAGACGTGGTGAAGACAACAGTTTACCTGGAGCTTATGGATGACCTTTCAAGGGTGAACGAGGTCTATGGCCGCTTTTTCGGGGAGAACCCGCCTGCCCGGGCCGCCGTTGAGGTTGCGAGGCTGCCTAAGGACGTGGCGATAGAGATAGAGGCCGTGGCTTACAAGAAGCTGGAGGAATAGGTTAGACGGCCTTTGTGACTTTACCTGAGCGGATGCAGCGGGTGCAGACGAGCGCCCTTTTCTTGGAGCCGTCCGTGATGATGCTGATGCTCTGAAGGTTGGGCTTAAAGACCCTGTTCGTTTTATTGTTGGCGTGACTGACGTTGTGCCCGTGCTGCTGTGTTTTGCCGCATACCGCGCATGCCCTGGACAAGATGCACCTCCGGAAAATGTCGTTGCAATGAAAGAAGGTGCATGATAGCATTTGATATTGACTTTGGCAAGGAAAAAATCATGGTATCGGCGCCAGTCCAGTACGCGAAAGGGGTGGGCCCCAAGCGCGCGGAGCTCTTGGCCAGACTCGGAATAAACACCATCCGGGACGCCCTATACTATTTCCCCTGCAGGTACGAGGACAGGGGCAACATCAAGCATATCGCCCGCATGACGTACGGCTCGTACGAGACCGTGACCGGCACTGTCGTCTCGATGGACATCGTAAGGACGAAGCGCCGCGGTATGCAGCTCTTCGAGCTGGGGGTCAAAGACGATACCGGCTCCGTCACCGGGGTTTGGTTCAACCAGCCCTTCATGCAGAGGAATTTCGAGCAGGGGCAGCGGGTTATCCTGTCCGGGGTGCCAAAACCCGACCCGTACAAGGGTTATAGGCCGATAATAGAGAACCCGGAATTCGAAGTCGTGGACGAGGACGGCGAGGAGACGGTGCATACAGGCCGGGTGGTGCCTATATACAAGGCGACGGCCGGCATAAGCGTAAAGCAGATACGCTCGATAATCAAGAAGCTCCTGGACGAATACGCGGAC
>JBEKYB010000018.1:0-11642 GCA_049511435.1 Nitrospirota bacterium
CTGAGCGTCTCCTCGTCTCCCGACTCAAGGCCCATTCCGACACTGACCACCCCTATGCGCTTCAACAGCCTGGCCAACTCCGGCTTCACCACGTTTGCCCGGCAGGAACAGGTCAGCCGCGTTTTGCCGATCAGGTTCCGTTTTTCGAGGAGGACCGCTATTTCTTCAAGGCGCTGGAAGTTAGCCACGAACAGGTCGTCGAAGAAGCTGATCATGGACACCCCGTAATCGCGCACAAGGAGCTCTATCTCGTCCACCACGTAGTCGGCGGAAAAGAACCGAAGCTTGTCCCAAAACCGTGAGGACGAGCAAAAACTGCAACGGAACGGGCACCCGCGGGACGTAAACATGTACGTATGCGGCCGTATGTCGAGAAGGTCTCGCGCAGGCATCGGTATACTGTCCAGGTCCGTCCTCTGCGGCCGCGGTTCAGTGAATTTAAGCGCCCCGTCCTCCCTGTACGCTATGCCGGGTATCCCTGCTAGGGCCTGAGGGGTAAAACCGCCCAACATGGCCTTTATGAACTCCACGAAGGTGTCCTCGCTCTCGCCCAGACAAGCGGCCGTGACGCCCTCCGGCAGGCACTCCGGCAGGGCGGATATATGCACACCGCCTATCAGGACCGGTATCCCTTTGCTCACGAAATATTGCGCATATTCCCTGGCGATGCCGAAGTTCTGCGAGACGGACGATATCCCCGCCAGGTGCGGTTTAAAGCGCGCCGCCGCCGCGTGCACGTCCTTGTCCTTTATAAGAAATTCCAATTTCTCGCCCGGCAGCGCCTTACGAACGGAGGAGACGAGATAGCCCATCCCGAGGCTCGGGTAGCGGCTCTCGACCTCGACCTCGGAGTTCAGCGCATTGACAAGCAGTATCCTCAAAGACCCTGACATCTCTTAAAAGTCTTTCTCTGCAACCGTTAGGTGGTGCAGGCTAATGGGGAAAAACGGCAGAGGCATGCTCTTCTTGGTTACCACCCGGAAGCCGTTTTCCGCAAGGGCCCTCTTCATGGCGCCCGGCGTCCACTGCCTAAGGTGCCCCGTGTCATAAAAGGCCTCCTTGAACATCAGCATCATAACTCTCGCAATCTTGAAGGTAAGGTCGTTCGGGAAGAGGATCAGGAGGCGTCCGCCCTTTCTTAATACCCTGTTCAGTTCGGCCAATGCTTCGTGAGGCCTGTCGAGATGCTCGATAACCTCTATGAAGAGGCAGACATCGAAACTTTCGTCTCCGAACGGGAGCCCGTATAGACCGCCCTGGCGCACCGGGAGACCGTGTTCGCCGCAGATTTTTATGTTTATAGGGTCTATGTCGAGCCCCATGACCTCCCTGTCAGGGAACCGCTTGACGAGCTTCTCTAGGAGTATCCCCTCTCCGCATCCCGCGTCCAGGATGCGCCCGCCTCCGCCGATTGCGGATATGATGCTTTCGTCCCTGTAATCCCAGTATTTGCGCGAGAGGCCGCCCTTATTATACTGCTCCCTCTGGAATACGATTCCATCACTCGAAACCCCTGCGTCTACCGGCATATCCGCCCCTAACCCCTGAAAATCTCAGGCATAGTCAATTTTAGTCATAATAAGACATTCTTCCCGGTCAAGTCAAGCCGAAACGGCCTAAGAGCCGTAGCAGAACCCGGTAATATACCCTTAATACGGGGTTGGTTACGTATCTAAGACCCACATTCTGTACGTCCTCGAAGTTTATGTCCGGGACAAAAAGCCTCAGCATCGCCAAGTCTCCCACGGTCCTTGTAGCCTGCACCGAGCGCCGCTTCTTGAGGATCAGCCCGATATTCAACACCAGCCAGAGGTAGGACTTCAGCTTATAGCCGAACCAGCCGCCCAAGAGCGAATAGAGTGACACCTGCGCCTCGGTGAAGATTATGGCAGGGAGGAGGAGAAGCAGGGTCGTCGCCCTGTAGTTCTGGAGCAACAGGAATAGCCTGTTCTTTTCCATGTGGAAGAACTTCCCCTTGCTGGAGCTGAAACGATAATCGTGCCAAACTACCGCCTTTCCGGAGAGAATGCACCTCTGCCCGATAAGCCTCGCCCTCAGGCAAAGGTCGGTGTCCTCGTGGTAGATGAAAAACTCCTCGGTAAATAAGTTGCCCAGCCGCTCAAGAAGGTTTCCCTTGAGCATCAGGCACGAGCCGCTTGCCACGGTTATCTCCTTATCCTCCTCCACCGCTCCGGCAGGAAGCCCGTACCCGCTGCAATAGCCGAAGTAGAGGAAATGGTTGAGTATGCCATCGGCGTTCAGGAGGTCCTTCGCGCGCATGAGGAAGACCCTCCCTTGTGCTATTGCCGCCTTTTCATCCGATTCAAGCGACTCTACAAGCCTCTCTATAAGCCCTTCATGGGCTACCGTATCGGGGTTCAGGAGCAGGATGTATTCCGCCTTCAAAGTGTCGAGGGCGTAAGCCGAACCCTGGTTATTTGCCGCGGCGAAACCCTTGTTCCCGGCGTTGGCGATAAGGTGTATGTTGAAAGGATGTACAATATCGCGGGTCGTGTCCAGGGAGCAGTTATCAACGACGATTATTTCGATATCTTTATAGCTCTGGCGGTTAAGCGACTCAAGACAGTCCCTTATGTAAGCGCTGCTGTTGAACGTAACAACGATTACGGCGACTTTCCCGGGGATAGTCCAGGGCACGTTTGGCAATCTAATATCCGCGCTCATGGCAAATAGTAATACCCTCAGTAAATCATCAGGGTATGATCTGGAACAGGAATACCCCGTTCCCGTTGATCAGGAGCCTGGAATGTGCCTGAAAATACGGGTCTTCCGGCAGCGCATGGCCTTCCCGGTTGGCGTTAACCAGGAAATAGCCCGCGCCCATGCGCTTCAGGTTGCCTATTATCTCCTCGCCCGGGAGATATCCGCCGAAACTGTTGTGGCCCTGGATGAGGTGTATCTTTCCCCTGCAGGTCGGGCCGAAATTTTCGGGAAAGCCAATGGTCTTCCTCTGCCTGAAATAGACGCTCGCATCGTCCCAGAGCTGGTATATGACCGCGTCCTGGGGCAGGTTCCCGTTTATCCATTTCCAGACCTGGTAAGAGGCCACGTAACCGCCCGCATTCTCCAGATAATAGCGGTCTACGTTCTGCGGCGTCGCCGACGGGAACGAACAGGCCTTTTCCCGGTTAGTGTTTACCGCAAGCGCCGAGAAGGCAAATAACACGACGAGCGCGGTACCGGCCGCGCGCGCGGCCCTGCCCTCGTCTTTCAAAAGCCTGGCAATGGGATATCCCGCAAGCAAAGACAGGTACGGCGCGAGCGGGACCAGGTACCTTATGTTCTGCGCGCTTAAGAACCAGGCCGCGAGATAAAAGAGGCAGAAAAGAAGAAGGTATTTCAGCTCCTTCTCGACCCGCCTGAACAGCAGTATGCCCGGGATGAACATCAGGAAATACGGCCCCAGAGAGTTGGTCTCGCCCACTAAGAAGCTGCGCGGGTCCATCGTGGCGCGCCAGGCCACGGTTAGGAAATCCAGCGGGCCGGCCTTCATGCCCAATTCCCAGGGCGACCCTATCTCGCCTACGGAGCCGTTGCCCTGCGACGCCGGGACGAGCAACGGGAAGAACGGGTTCCCGTAGAAAACCGTGTTTTTAAGGTACCACGGCAGGACGACAGCGACTGCGATTGCCGAATATGTTATAGCGGCAAGCGCGGCTTTCTTGGGAGCGGATTTCTCGATGAAGTAATATTTATAGACCACGCCCGCTAGGAATACGGGGAGAAGCAGGTTGGAGGTGTACTTTATGCACATCGCCATGCCGAACATCAGCGCCGAAACATACATCCACCGGCTGCCCTTCTCCTTGAAAGAGGCCACCATGGCGTAGACCGCGGCGCAGATGAAGAACCCCTGGGAGAACTCGACATACGCCTGGGGCATGAGCCAGAAAACCACCGGCAGGCTGAAGAATATCGCAGCGCCGAGAAGCGGCGAGGCCCCCTTTACGAACCTGCGGGCGAAAAAGTACGCAAACATCCCGCAGCCGACGGAGAACATGAAGTTCACGAGGTTGGCCGAGATGTCGCTCTCCACCATCATCGCCAGCGTATAAAGCATCTCGGTCCCGAACGGGTAGGACGAGCCGTTGACATCCGGCGTGGGGAAGATGCGGTGGGCTTCGACGTACATCCTGGGCGCGCCGTAGTGGTACATCAGGATATCGAACCCTGCGGGCGGCATGAACGAGGCGTAAAGCCCGGATATCAGGAAGTAGGCGGCCACCGCGGCGAGTACGACGGTGGCAAAAGTGGGGCTGATGGTGCGCGGCGCTTTGGCGGTCCGCCGCGCGTAGTCTATTATCCCGCGCGCGCCCATGGCGAGCCCTGCGGCCAGCACGGCGTAACCCGCGGCCGGATACAAAAGCCCTGCTATTCCGAGCGCGAAGACCGCCAGGGATATGACCGCGAGTCCCAGCGCCGTCTTGAACAGGCCCTCCTCGAGAAGCGAGTCGAACCCGGGCAGCCACTTGGAGAATAGAAATCCGCCCGCCCCGAATGCGGACGCCATGAGGACGGCGATGAAAAGCATCTTGACCAGTACGACGTTCACGAGGAATAAGAAGAAATCCCGCGCCTGCATGATGTCGTTCAAGCCCGAGGTGTAAGCCGAGAGGATGAAGACGCTGTAGGCTATAAGCGCCGCACCGGCCAGGGCCGTGGCCATACCGTAATGTCTGGGTGCTTTTTCCCGCATCACTGCCTAAAAACTCCTCTTTACCGGCGCGTCTTCCCTCTTGTGGGCGAGCGACGTCAGCATCTCGCCCAAAAGCCCCGTGGATATGAACTGTATGCCGAGTATTATGAGCAGGACCGACAGTATGAACAGCGGCCTGTCGCCTATCCAGCGGCCCATGAACCAGCCGACGACCAGGTAGGCCATGGTCCCGCCTCCAACGAGCAGCAAGAATATCCCGGCGATGCCGAAGAAATGGAGCGGCTTGCGGATGTAGCGGGTGATGAAAAGGACGGTGATGAGGTCGAATATGCCCTCGACGAAACGTTTCGCGCCGAACTTGGTATGCCCGAACCGCCTGGGGTGGTGCCGCACCTTTACCTCGTCCACCTTGTAGCCGGCGGCATGGGCGAGCGCGGGTATGAACCGGTGCTGTTCGCCGTATAGGGACAGACCCTTGACCACCTCCAGTTTGTAGGCCTTGAGGCCGCAGTTCATGTCGTGTATCCTGACACCGGTGAGCTTAGCCGTCAGCCAGTTTATCACCTTCGAGGGTATGCGTTTCGTGAAGGGGTCGTGCCGTGGGTATTTCCAGCCGGAGACGAGGTCGCAGTCGTCGCCGAGCCTCGCGACCAGGTTCGGTATCTCTGCGGGGTCGTCCTGGAGGTCCGCGTCCAGGGTAACGACATAGCTGCCCCGGGCCTTCTGGAAACCCGTTGCCAGCGCGGCGCTTTTGCCGTAGTTCCTCCTGAAGGAACATACGGACACGTGCGACGGGTCCGCCCCATGCATGGCTTCTAGCGCCCCCAGTGAGCCGTCCGTCGAGCCGTCGTCTATGAATATCAGCTCGTATTCCATGCCCATGGACGTGATTACCTCCGTGAGCCTCCTGTGCAGCTCCGGCAGGCTGTCCACCTCGTTATAGAGCGGTATGACGACCGATATGTCCATTTTCCTCTACAAAATCCCCAGTATAGACTTGATCTTAAGCAGCCAGACCACGAACAGGGCCTCGAACACTATCCCCTTGTTCATCTTGGAGTGGCCGCGCGCCCTCTCCGTGAATACTATCGGTATCTCCTTAAGCCGGAACCCCTTCCGCTGGCAGAGGAAGTTCACTTCTATCTGGAAGGAGTAGCCGTCCGAGTGTATCTTGTCCAGGTTAAGCGACTCGATCACCTTCCGCCTGAAACACTTGTACCCGCTGGTGCAGTCAAGGAGCCTCAGGCCCGTTATCATCCTGGTGTACATGCTCGCGGAATACGAGAGCATAAGCCTCTTTATGGGCCAGTTGAGTATCCTGACGCCGCCCACGTAGCGGGAGCCTATCACCACGTCGCACTCCTCGGCAGCCTTCAAGAAATTCGGGATCTCCGTCGGGTCGTGCGAGTAGTCCGCGTCCATCTCCATGACATAGTCGTACCCCCTCTCGATGGCGAAACGGAACCCTTCGATATACGCGGAGCCCAGTCCCATCTTCCCGGGCCGGTGCAGTACGAAGACCCTTCCGGTCAGTTTCGCCAGCTCGTCCGCGACCTTCCCGGTCTCGTCGGGGGAGTTGTCGTCGACCACCAGCACGTCCGTCATGGCCGAGATGCGCAGCACCTCGTCCACTATCCGGCGGATGTTCGTCAGCTCGTTATATGTCGGGATGACCACGAGTGCGCGCATTTTATTTCCTGCACACGCCGATTATGTCCAGCGCCCTTTCGGGGTTTTGATTGACGAAGCTGAAGTCGTCCACGGTAATCCCGGCGGCATCGCCCATGATGCCTTCCGTGCGGCTGTTGACCGCGTCGAATGCGAGCCTGTAGAGCGGCCTGATGAAGCGGCGCGGCACGAACCGCCTGAGCCTGAAGAAGTCTATCGCCAGTATCTTCTTGGCGAACCGCTGCTCCTCGGCCTTCAGCTTCATATAACGCTCGCTGCCCATGAGCCCCCAGACCATGACGTTCGGGAACACCCTGCCCAGGGCGCGGTCGAGCTCCTGGGCCGAGAACTCCTTGTAGTGATACGGGTTCACGCCGTCTATCATCATCTTGCGGTTCGGGGTCGCGAATATCGCCGTCCCGCCGGGCTTTAAAACGCGGGCGGACTCCCTTATGAAATGCATGTAGTCCTTCACGTGCTCGAGGGCCTGCGAGCTGATGACCACCTCGAACGAGCCGTCCGGGAAGGGCAGGCTGACGGCGTCGCCCTTGAGGAAATAGAGGTTGCTTCGGACGTATTTCTCCCTCGCGTGCTCGACAAGCGCCAGGATGACGTCCACGCCCGTTATCTCCCGCGCCACCTCGGACAGGTAATACGTGCCGTAGCCCTCTCCGAACCCGATTTCCAGCACCTTCCTGTCCGCGACGTACCGGCGGAAAAAGCCGTATGCGGCCATGTGGCGCATGAATAGCGGCGTTATGTTGTCGTGCTCCGGGCTTATGACCTCGCCCGTAACGTCTATCGGTTCCGTCATCGGCTCTTTTTTGACACTCCCTTTAGGTAGAGTGGCGACAGTATGGCGGCCATCAGCGCCAAGAGCGTGACAAGGGTCACCGCCGCGCCCAGCCTGAAATATAAAGGCTCAAAAGACATGACGACGGTATGCTCTCCCTTCGGCACCATGAGGCCCCGGAGCAGGTAGTCCGTCCTGTATATCTTTGTCTTGACGCCGTCCACGTACGCGTTCCAGCCGGGGTACCATATCTCCGAGGCCACCATGAACGCATCCGCCGGGGCCGATACCTTGAACTCGACCTTGTCCGGCCTGTAGTCCATAACGTCCACCCTCTGGGCGGAGAGGTCCGCGGGAGCGGGCGGAGATTTCACCTCCTCCGCAACCAGCGCGCCCGCGAACGGGTTGAAGCCGGGTGCCGGGACGATATCCAGGGCCTGCTCGTCGTCGCCGAGCGTCGAGACGCTGCTGACGAGCCACGCGCGCCTAAGCGCCCCCTTGTTCCGGTAAAAGAACATGTCGGAGTCGCTTATCAGCTCAAACCGGTCGAGTAAGGCCTTCCTCATCCCCTCGTCGGGTATGGCCCGGAAATCGTATTGAAGCTCCTTCGGGAGCATCAGGTACTTCGCGTCAAGTAAAGTCAGGAGCGGGCCGTCTAAGGTCACGCGGTCGAGCGCCTTCTCGTAATAGGACAGCGGCACCGCATGATAGCCGGTCATGCTCTGTATCCCCTGGTAGAGGAGCTCGTTGTTGGTGACCAGAGAGAACACCCGGAACGGCTCTTTATCCGCCTTGAGCGTCTCTATCTGAGGCGTCACCTTGAAGTACGACTCACTGAGGGAAGAGACGGGAATCGTCTTTATAAAGTCCCAGCCCACCGGCCACAGCTCCGCCAGCACCATCACCGAGAGTATCAGGGCGATATATTTTACCTTGAGAAGCCCCTTTCTGTAAACAAAAAGAATGGCCACGGAGAGTGTGAGCATCAAGGCGAAGAAGTAGAGGTTCCGTCCGAAGAAGAGCACCCGCTCGGATAAGTCGGCGAACTCACCCCAGAGCATCTGCCGGACGAGGTCGAACCCTATCAGCCATTCGCCCGTAGCACCGACGTTCCTGCCTATTAAATATGCGGCGGCGAAGACGCAGGCGGCGATTGCCGCGCCCACGTAGATAAGGACCATAAAACCCTTCCCCGCCCGGCCGCGCCCCTGGACTAAGTACTCCGTGCCGAACGCCGCCATCACCGCGCCACATATAGGTATCATTATCATAATGGCGTAAGGCACCCGGAATATCGAGAAGCCCGGGACGTATTTGTAAATCAGCGGGTACAGCGGGTTAAACCCGCCCATAGCCAGGAACATGCTGAGGAGCGCGAGGCCCAGGAAGAACCAGGTGTATCGGTTCCTCACGAATATTATGCCGATGAGGGCCAGCAAAATCCCTATCACGCTGAAGTAGTCAACCGAGAGCCTGAGTCCTATCCTGCCCCGGTAGAAGATATCGCTGGTATTAGGTGTGGTCGGGCCGTAGTCCTTGCCCCAGCCGAACGGGTCCCTGAGCGCCAGATACAGCATGTCCTCCGGCGGCTGCGAAAAAGACGTCGCGAACTCATAGGAGGAAGCGCCCGTAATGCCGCCCGCCCGGTGCGTATAGCCCTTGTATTCCCATGCGGGGAAGAGTATGACCGAATAAAGGAGCGCGCCTAGGGCGAACGCCAGGACAAACCCGGCCGCGCTTTTGGCCGCCCAGCTCAGGCCCTTTTTCCTGAAGTCGGCCGCCAGGTTGTATAAAAGGAAGAGCAATAGCGCTATCCCGCAGTAGAACATTATCTGGATATGTCCCGCATAGAACATCAGCCCGACCATCAGCCCCATGATGGCCATGTTGTAGAGCATGCGCCCCTTCAGCGCCCGGTCGAGGAACAAGAGCGCGATCGGCAGCCATGTCATGGTGAATATCTTCCCGCCGTGGCCAGGATATACGAGGGATATCAGGTGCGCGTTGAACATGAAGAGCAGACCGCCCACGAAGGACGCCTGTCGCGACAGCCCGAGCTGCCTTGCGAAACAGAAGAAGAATATACCCATGAGGGTGAAATGCAGGACGTACTGGTACCCCATAGCAAACTCGGTGGACATGAAGAAGTATATCCAGCTGAGCGGATAGAATATGTGGAAGGAGAAGCTCGCCAGGAGCGGCATGCCGGACATGATATACGGGTTCCAGAGGGGCACGGCGCGGTTCTCGAATATCTCCCTCATCCCCATTACCTGGATGGGGTAGCTCTGGTTAAGGGTGTCCGTGCCGAATACCATCTGGCCGGGGACAAAAAACTTATAAAAAAAGATATGCGCCAGGATGGCGTAAAAGACAAAGTAAGTCAGATCCCTGTCCAGAAGCCCCCGGGATGATTTTTTCCCCTTTGCGTTCACTTAATTCACTCAGCCCTTTCTTGGATCTCGTCCTTACGGCAAACCGCGTCTCGAACATCCCCCCGCTACCGCCGGTATTTAAGCCCCGTCAGCGCTCGCCATCGCTATGACTCCGCCTCCGCGAGGATGACGAACCTCGTCGCCAGAAACTCCGGCCAGAGCCCCAGTGCAATCTTCGGGATATGCGTCGCCGCTGGCTTCGAGCCGAGCAAACGGTAGCCGGATTTTATGAAAAGCCGCTCTCCGGTCTTCCTGGTGAAGAAACGGAGGTGCGTTCGGTCGAGGATGCCCGTCTCGGTGTATTCGAATCTGCCAGCAAGGAGACCGAGCCGCACGCGGAAGTTCGCGACGTTCGGGAGCGAGGCGATTACCATGCCTTTTTTCTTCAGCAGCGGCTTTATCCTCTCAAGCACCGCCTCCGGGTGCACGAGGTGCTCCAGCACGTCGGCGAAAACTATGTAGTCGTAGGGCCCGTTAAAATTGATGCCTTCTTCCTCGATGCTCCCGCAGGTTACCCGGTCAAGCTTTTTTGCCGCCTCTTCCGCCGCTTCATGATCCATCTCTATCCCGTCCACGGAAGAGCCGCGCGCCTTGATGGCCATGCCCAGATTCCCGGTATCGCAGCCGACGTCAAGCACCCTGCTCCCGGCGGGTATCAACGATATGATCCTCGAATAGACGCTCACTCGGCTAGCGTTTTCGACCGGGAAATCATACCTCAAACTCATTGCTTCCCAAGCTCCACGCGCCTCAGCATTATGCTACCCGTAAACTCCGCCTTCGCGCCCGTCCTCAGGCCTTTCACGGCCCCCCAGAGGAAACCGGCCCCGTAGCCCAGGTGCAGCACGAGGAGCAGGAAAGGCATCAAGAAGATATATAAGGGGTTCCTTGCCCTCGCAGCGGCGGCGGCCGAAAAAAAGAGGTTGGCGGCGATATATATAAATGCCGGGATAAGATAAAAGAGGTTATTTATAAACAGTAGGCTTGCCGCATAGAGCAAAAACAGCGCCGGGACGAGGTGCAGGGGCCTGAAACCCCCGGGGTGGGCGTAGTTCTGGTCCATCCTGCCGCGCCCGTACGTGAATACCTGCCTCATGTACGCCTTCAGGCTCGGCCGCTGGCTCCTATAGAGGAACGCGTCCGGCACATAGAGGAACACGTGGCCCTCCGCCTGGAGGCGGTTCATCAGCTCGTTCTCCTCGTTGGGGTACAGTTTTTCATTAAAGCCGCCCGCGCCCAGGAAAACGGACTTCCTGAAGGCTAAATTTGCCAGTATAAGGTCGTTTTCGGTGGCCTTCCTCTCCGTGCCGACCTTGCAATAGCGTGCGCGGATGGTCGCGCCCCCGAATGCCGAGGACAAAGCTAAGCCGAACCCTTTCCGAAGGAAACTGTCGGTTTCGGGCGTTATTATAGGGCCGCCGACCGCCGATATTTTTTGGTTATTAAATCGTTCAGCTATTATGCCAAATAGCCCCGGAGTGACCATCGAATCGTCGTCTAAAAAATACAGGATATCGCCCCCGGCCTCGGCAGCGGCCCTGTTCCGCTGTACGGAGGGCTGCCTGCCCTCGGCTATTATGACCTCCATGCGCCCCGGAGGGTAGTCAAGGCCCCTGAGCGCCTCAAGCGCCCGGACTTTTCCGCCCGGTTTTACGGGTATGATGACCGAGATGAAAGGGAGGTCCACGGGTTTCTCCAATTTTTTCTTAAATCGTGTTATGTTAGCACAACTTGCCCGTTTCATTCAAGTGAATATTGCCGTTGACTTGGCCTCTTTCATCGGCTATATTGGCGAAATGCGGATATCCGGCGGAGACTCGAAGGGGCGGCAGATAAAGTCGCCCAGGCACGGGGGGTTGAGGCCGACATCGGACAAGGTGCGGGAGGCGCTTTTCTCCATCCTCGGCCAAAGGGTCGAATCCGCCGTTTTTCTGGAGCTTTTTGCCGGTACCGGCGCCGTGGGTATCGAGGCGCTGTCGCGCGGGGCGGCAAGGTGCGTTTTTGTGGATAAGTCCGAGAAAGCCGCAAAACTAATACGGGAGAACCTGGACGCCCTGGGCTACCGGGA
>JBEKYB010000019.1:0-11611 GCA_049511435.1 Nitrospirota bacterium
GCTCCCGACACGATCGGCCCATTCGCGGCACTGCCGCGCCGATTGCTCATTGATATCCCAAGCCAGGCTGCCCAGAAACGGATCTTCGACAATCTTCTGGTAGAACGCGGGATCTTTCCGGCCGCCGCGCTCCCGCGGATCTTCCACAAAGAATTCGCTCTGGGTGATGCTGGTTGCGCCGAAGGTATTCGTCTCGATGATATCCGCTCCCGCTTCGAGAAATCGGCGATGGATATCGCCGATCATTTCCGGCTTGGTCAGCGAGAAGAGGTCGCCGTTGTTCAGCAGGCTTTTCGTCGAGCCTTTGAAACGCTCCCCTCGGATATCCGCTTCCGTCATGCCGTAGGTGCGGATGGTCGTGCCCATCGCTCCATCGATGATGGCAATTCGACTCTCGAGGATCTTCTCCAAAGGATGTTGGTGGGCTCTCGTCATGTCTCTTTGATGACCCTGGGCAGCCTTCGATTCGGCCTTTCACTTTGCGACATTTCCCACAAAGTACGCTTCCTTAATTATAGCGATTGGCACTACGTCCAGGCCCTGGCGGGTGTAATCACCGAAGTAATCGTGATAGCGTTAAAGGCCCGTTGGAGGCCGTTGGAGGCGTCGCGCACAGCGTAAGCAAACTGATCAGGTCCTTATTCTTAGCTGGTGATCAGACATACATTTCGAACTTTGAATCTGCACCGTGCCAGCATCGGCGGGAGAAACTCCGAGTTGTCGCAATGGATCCACCACGAGCCAGCTCAATGCGCCCACCAGGCAGAGCGCAGCCGCCACTAGAAATGAGGTCGTCCAACCGAACCGCGCGGCGATCCAGGGGGTGAGAGAAGCGGTCAGTGCCGCTCCAATCTGGTTTCCCATATTCATGAAGCCCGATACCGAGCCCGCAGACGCGCCGGCTATGTCGGCCGTCACGGACCAGAAAGAACTCTGAGACAAATACAGGGCACCTGCTCCACCCGCGAGCACAACGCTGGCCAGCCGCGCGCTCTGAACCTGGGATCCGAGAGCGATGAATATTCCCGCCACCGAAATCGCAAATGCCGCAAGGCCACAGCGCCCGACGCGCGGTCCAAGCTGCTTGGTGAGCCGGTCGTTGATGGTCCCTCCCAAAAGGCAGCAAACTAACATGGCGAGAAATGGCAACATGGTGTAGAACGCGCTCGCCTTCAAATCCAGGCCCCGCACCTTGGCGAGATAGCGATAGAACCAGCTGAAGAAGATCCATGCCACGTAGCCATAGCAGAAATAGCTGAGCGTGACGGCCAGGACGTCCTTGCTTTGTATTACGCGGCTCCAGGGCACGAGCGTTTTCAGATCATTCTTTGACTCCGGTTGCGTGAGCCCAGAACGAATCAACGCCAACTCTGAGGCGGCAACGCCGGGATGCTCAGCGGGTGTGTCGCGTGCGATAAAAAACCACACCACACCAACGGCGAATCCGATGATGGAGCAAACCCAAAACGACGATCTCCAGCCGTAGTGAACCATAATGTAAGTCACGATCAAAGGCGTAAGGCCGGCTCCCGCGCCCACGCCGGCGAAGATCCAGCCATTGGCAATACCGCGTTCCGTAGTCGGAATCCAGCGTGCGACGAATTGATTGGCGGACGGGTAGATCACGGCCTCCCCGGCGCCGAGAAGAAAACGGACCGCCACGAAGATGAGCAGCGCGGCTGCAATATTCGCGGGGACCATGGCGGTCAGGGCGGTGAGTTTCTTCACCTTCTCGTCCAGGTCCTCCTCTATCTCCATGGTCATCTTCCGCACCGGCTTTATGACCATCCGGGTGAGGACCAGGAGGAGCGAGACGGCTAGCACCGTGCCCAGGCCCGCGGCGCCGATGGCCAGCCAGCGCTCCAGTGCGCCCAGCTCGTGCAAGGCCTTGTCGTACGGGATTCCCACGGTCAGATGCCCGATTACCGTAGGGTTCCTGTAGTGGCATCCGGCGCATTCGGGCTTTTTGACTATGCCCACGGTCCGGGATAATATCAGGCTTCCGTCCCCCGGCCCGTTCGACGCCCCACGCCTCATTATATCCTTGAGCCGGCCGTTATTTATCTGGGGCAGCTCTTCGGAGTGCTTGCCTATATCGCCGGGCTGGGTCGAGGCCATCACTACCCCGGTGCCGGAGGTGAGCCAGATGCGGTTGATGCTCCCGTTCTTGCTGGCCTTGTTGAGGATATTCTGGATGTCCCACGGGTTGCCCTTGAGCATGGCCTCGGATATCCTGTCCCCGACCATGCCAGCGAGGAGCCCGGCCTCTCTGTCCGCCTGGCCCAGGAACTGCCTGGTCTCATAGTCCACGAGGAGCCGCATGCCGAAAGATGCGGTCAGGAAAAGCACAAAAAGGACTATTATTATGGTCTTCGACCGTACGCTCTTGAGGGGGTTCCTTAAGTAGGGCCTAACCGGGTTTTTCAAAGAGGGGACCTGCCTTTAATGCCTACATATGCCAATCAAAATTAAGCGATTTTAACATATCCGGCATGCCCGTGTCAACTTTTATGGTGATTAATATTTTCTTTTATTTTTTACTTAGTTTGTATATACTCCGGGGCATGACAAGGCCGCTCGAAGAGCTTTCTCCCGATGCGATTATAGCGCTCATGGACAGGGCGGACGCCCGGGCCGTGGAGGCCGTAAAGGCCGCGCGGGGGGACATTGAAAAAGCGTCGTTGGCGGCCGCGGCCGCCATAGGAAGCGGCGGGAGGCTCATATACATAGGCGCGGGCACCTCCGGCAGGCTGGGCGTCCTGGACGCATCCGAATGCCCGCCGACATTTTCGGCGAATCCGGGGCAGGTCACGGGCGTGATCGCGGGCGGGAAGAAGGCCTTGACGGCGGCGGTGGAGGGGGCGGAGGACGACGCCCGAGCCGGGAAAACGGCAATATCCAGGCTGAAAACGGGCAAAAACGACATGGTCCTGGGCATTTCCGCGTCCGGGACCACGCCTTATGTGCTCGGCGCCCTCGAAGAGGCAAAAAGACGCGGGGCGGACACGTGGCTGCTCAGGACGGGCGCGAGGGAATTGCTGCCAAAGGCCGGTAAAAAAGCCGCCGGACCCCATGCCCAGGCCTCTAACCCGATGTTTAAAGAGATTATTCTCGATTCCGGGCCCGAGGTGATACAGGGGAGTACCCGTCTTGCCGCCGGGACGGCGACCAAGCTCGCCCTCAACAGGATATCTACCGCCGCCTTCGTTATGCGGGGCAAGGTCTACGGCGACCTGATGGTCGATGTCATGCCCACGAACGAAAAACTAATCAAACGGGCCTGCGGAATCATAATTGGGCTTACCGGCTGCACCGAAAAGGACGCGTTAGCACTGCTCAAGAAATCGGGAGGTTCGCCTAAGGCAGCCGTCTTGATGAAGGCCAAAGGGCTCTCAAGGACACAGGCCGAAAGACTGCTCAGGGAAAAGGGCGGCTTTTTGAGGAAGGCGCTTAAGTAATGGTCGGTTTACGCCGGATTTTCCTGGTATTTTTGAAGATCGGCGCCTTCGCCTTCGGGGGCGTCTATTCCATGCTGTCGTTCTACCAGCGCGAGCTTGTTGACAGGCGCGGCTGGCTTACCCAGGAGGACTTCGCGGAAGGAGTAGCCATCGGCCAGATGACGCCAGGGCCTCCCATTATAAATACCGGCATCTACGCGGGCTACAGGTTAAGAGGACTAAAAGGCGCCATTTCGGCCGTCCTAGGCGTGACCCTGCCGGGTTTCATAATAGTCGTGGCGCTTGCCTGGCTCTATATGAAATACCGGTATACGTCCATTTTCAGCCCCGTCTTGAAGGGGCTGGGCGCGGCCGTCGTCGGCTTACTGCTCTCCGTCGTCCTGAGGCTTGGCAAGGGGCTGATAAAGAAGAAGCTCTCCTATGTCATATCAGCGGCCTGTTTCGTGCTTTTCTATTTCTTCAAGGCGAACCCGGTATTATTAATCGGGCTTGCCGGGGTCTCGGGCTGGTTCATCTACGGGAGGAGATGATGGGACTCGTCCAGATATTCTGGATATTCTTCGCCGTCAATTTCGTGACTATCGGCGGGGGATACGTGATGCTGCCAATCCTGCACCAGGTCTTCGTAGAGCATTACCGGCTCCTTACCGACAAGGAGTTCCTGGACGCGATAGCCCTGGGGCAGATAACGCCGGGCCCGCTGACGCTGATGAACGCGTTTATAGGGTTCAAGCTGAAGGGTCTTGCCGGGGCGGTCGCGGCGACGGCCGGCACCTATCTGCCGTCTATGCTCGTGGTTACGTTGGCGACGAAATACTACTTGAAGTTCAAGGACTCCCGGGTCCTGGCAGCCGTGTTCGCCGGGATAAAACCGGCGATTATAGGTATGCTGGCGGCGGTCGCGCTCATGCTCGGGAAGACGTCCATCGGTGAGCCTGTGACCCTGGCGATAGGCTTGGCCGCATTCATCCTGATGAGCTTCACGAGGGTGGACCCGACTCTGGTGATCATAGGCGCGGGGGTGGCGGGGGCGGTATTTTAGGCTTGATTATTCCAGACCCGGCTTGACGGGCAGGACTACCCTGAACTTCGAGCCTTCGCCTTTCCTGCTCTCTACCTTTACGCTCCCGCCGTGCGCGTCCACGGCGGCCTTGACTATGGCCAAGCCCAGGCCGGTGCCCTGCTTCATCCGGGTCTTCCCGCGGTAATACTTCTTGAACAGATGAGGCAGGTCTTCCTCCGAAATGCCCTCTCCCGTGTCGGCTATCTCCACATAAACCTTGCCGGTCCCGCTCGTTTTCAAGTGCCCGGCGGTCACCTCCACCTTGCCGCCCCGCTTGTTGTAGATTACAGCATTGGTGATAAGGTTCGTGAACGCGCGGCTAAGCTGGTCGCTGTCGGCGTATATCTTCGGGACGTCCGGGGCCACCTCGAGGCTCACGGTCACCTCCTTTTCGGAGGCTATGGCCTCGGTATCCCGGATTGTCTGCTGGAGGAGCTCCGAGAGCAGGACAGACCGCAGTATGAGGGTCGCCTGCTTGGACTCGAGCCTCGAGAGCGAGAGCATGTCGTCTATCAGAAGCGATATCCTCTTTGCCGCCTTCTGCACCTCCGATATCATGTCCTTGACTTCCTGGCCCGATACCTGCTGTATCATCCCGACATACCCGTATATGACCGATAGCGGCCCTTTTATGTCGTGCGTGAGCATGTGGAAGAGCGCGGTGGTGTCCTCCTGCGCCTTCTTTCTCTCCGAGATGTCCCTCACCACTCCGACGAAGTTCATCCTGCCCTTTATCATGACCGAGGACAGCGTCACCTCGACCGGGAACTCGGTCCCGTCCTTTCGCCTGGCTAAGAACTCGCGGACCCTGCCGATATCGGGCCCACCGGACGGGTCTTCCGGGAAGCCCCTCTCCTTGACTTTCATGAACTTTTCCTTGAGGCTCTCAGGCATGAGTATCCCATGCAGGTCCCTGCCCAGCACCTCGTCGGCGGCATAGCCGAAAATCCTTTCGGCGGCCGGGTTCCAGTAGGAAATTGTCCCGTCGCCGTCCATCAGAATGATGCCGTCGAAGGCAGTCTCCGCCATCGTCCTGGCCTTCTCCTCGCTCGCCTTCAGCGCGTTCTCGGCCTCTTCCCGCATGGTCTCCCGCTCCAGGTTCTCCAGGGCGAAGGATATGTCGAGGGAAAGCCCCTCCATGAGCCTGACCTCTTCCTCGTTGAAGATATCGGGCATGTCGGAATAGACGGCGAAGGCCCCGATGACGTTCTCGCCGGAGAATATCGGGAATGCGGCGCAGGAGCGGTATCCCCTTTTCAGTATGGCCGGAAGAAAGAACGCCAGGGATGGGTCTTTTTCCATATCGTTAGAGACTACGGGCCCGCGTATCCTCACCGCCGTGCCCGTCGGTCCGCCGCCTTCCGGTATTTCGCCATAAGAGGAAATCCTTATCTCGCTAAGGTATCCTTCCTCCTTGCCGTGCCAGGCAACCGGCACGACGGTCCCCGTCTCCCTGTCCAGCATTCCCAGCCACGCCATGGCGAACCCGCCCTGCTCCACCGCGATGCGGCAGGCCTCGTTCATTATCTTCCCTCTGTCCTTGGTCCTGACTATGGCCTTGTCGGTCTCGCTGATAAACGAGTAGAGCCTGCCGATCTGGGCGACCTTCTCCTCGGTCTTCTTGCGCTCGGTGATGTCGCGGACATGCTCGATTACGCCTTTTACCTGACCGGTTTTTGAATCCAGCATGGGGAAGCTGTAGACGTCCCGCCATGCTGACAGCTTACCGCCTTTATCTCGCACGGACTTAGCGGCGTATGATGAATGGCCGGTCGTGAGCGCTTCAAGGCTCGGGCATTTTTCGCATGGGCTTTTCCTTCCGTGGAAGGCCTCGTAGCACTTCTTCCCGACCAGAGGCAGGCTTTCCGGGTACATCCTCTCGGTGGCGGGGTTTACGCGGAGGAAGTTCAGATCGGTATCCAGGACGTTGACGCCGTCCTGGATGCCGGCCAGGATGTCAGAGAGGAACTGTTCATTATCCCTGAGCGCCTCCACGGACTCCTTCAGCTCTCGTTCGGTCTGCCGCCTCTGGGTAATGTCCCTCACCGCTTCTATCCCGCCGATTATATTGCCGGAGGCGTCTTTCAGCGGGGACGCTGCAATCTCGACATGGAGAAACCTGTCCCCTTTCGTCACGGTTCTTTCGGTCACGTGGGTTTTCCCGTCGCTGAAGGCCATCGCAATGGGACAGCCCTTGCAGACCTCTTCCTCGCCCTCATATGCCTTATAGCAGATGTTGCCGGCCTGCTCCCCCATGATTTTTTTATGCGATTCGTTCTGATACAGGACGCGGAAGTCCCTGTCCTGGATGCTGATGCAGTCTTCCATGTTCGCCAGGATGGATTCCAGCTTGTTCTTCTCCTCGACAAGCGCGGCCTCGGCTCTCAGCCTGTTGTCCTCGGAGGCCCGGCTTTTCACCGCCTGCTCTATGGAGTTGATTATCCTCGGGAAATGCGCGAAACCGATGTCCTTGGTGAAGTAGTCGTTGGCCCCGTTCCTGAAGGCCTCCGTCGCCACCTCTTCGTTGCCCTGGCCGGTTATGAATATAAACGGGACGTTATTGCCCTTTCGCCTCAGCTCTCTCAGCAGCTCCATCCCGTCCATGCCGGACATCTGATAGTCTGCGAGTATGCAGTCCACGGGGTTGCCGCCCACGTAATCGATGCATTCCCGGCTGCTTTCAATGCACGAAATCCGGAAGGCGGGGGCCTCCATGGCCAGCCGCATCTTCATGAATGCGGCTATCTCGGGGTCGTCGTCCACTATGAGAAGTCTTAGGGGCTCTGTCATGATAATAGAAATTACTACCTTTGCGGGCGTGCGTCAAGTGTTTTTAAGCGGCTTTCCGGTCGGAGTCGGCGGGGTTCTTGGGGAGGATTATCGTGAACGTCGAGCCCTGGCTTTCCGTGCTCCTGGCGCCGACGCTCCCGCCGTGCGCCTCCGCGACCGCCTTGACTATCGCAAGGCCCAGCCCGGTCCCCACTATCCCGCCGGTCTTCGGGCTTCTGTAGTATTTATCGAAGATATGCGGGAGGTCTTCCGGCGGGATGCCCGTGCCCGTATCGCTCACCTCTATCATGACCCTGTCGCCCCCGTAGTTCTCCGCGCGCACCGTCACCGCGCCGCCCCAGCGGTTGTACTTGACGGCGTTGCCTACCAGGTTCCCGACCGCGCGCATTAGCAGCATCCTGTCCACCGTTACCGTGCCGATATCGTCGTCCACTATCAGCTTCAGCCGGACGTTTTTCACTGCAGCGTCGGCCTCTGCTTCCTTGACCGCCTGGTCCAGTATTTCTCTTATATAAAGCGGGGAATAGTCGATTTTCGCCTTTCCTTCTTCCATCTTTGAGAGGTCGAGCATCTCGCCGATGAGCGTCGAGATGCGTCCGCCGGCCTTCAGTATCTCTCCCGCCATTACGCTCAGTTCTTCATCGGCCACCTTCTGCATCAGTATCTCGGCGTAGCCCGATATTACCGAGAGCGGCCCCTTGATATCGTGGGTCATCATGTGGAAGAAAGCTGGAGCGCTCCTCTTCCGAGCGCTTCAGGACCTCCATGCTCTCCCGGAGCGCATCCTCGGTCTCCATGAGCTCCGTTATATCGATGACCGACCCCACAATGAACGGCTCTCCCTGGTACTCCATGACCGAGTTGACAGAATCCACGTATATGATACCCCCGTCTTTTTTCCTGCCCCTGAACCGGCACCGGAACCGGTCATCAGGCGACCGGCCCGCGAATTTTTCCACGACGCCGTCTCTGTCTTCCTCGTGCAGGAGCGGGTAGAGGTCGCCCATCTCCTGCAGTTCCTGCCGTTCGTAGCTGAAAATCTCCGCAAAACGGTGGTTTATGTATTTTAATGAACAGCCATGGATGACGTATACCCCGAAGAGGGACTTCTCATCGACGTGTCTGCACAGCACTTCCTTCAATTCTCCGATTTCCATGGAGGCCTCTGATGAAGAAACGGATTAAGCGGAAACCCGACCCTATAAAATTCTAGTTGCCCCGGCCGAATCTGTCAATTACCCGAAAGTAGGGAAAACGCGTATCCCCGCCTGTACATGGAATATTTATTTTTGCTATACTGGTAAATATTGGATAACGGAGGCATGATGGCGGATAAAATCACTTTCCGGTGTCCTTCCTGCGGGACACTGAACAGGGCGCCTGCCGATAAGGCGGGGATGACGGGCATCTGCGGCCAGTGCGGCGCGAATGTGCAAGTCCCCATGACCGCATGGCCGGTCGAGGTTACGGACTCGAGTTTCGATAAGCGGGTGAGGATGGCGCCGGGGCCCGTGCTGGTCGAGTTCTGGTCCCCGTCCTGCGGCCACTGCATCAGGATGGAGGGGGCCGTGAACGAGCTGGCTAGGGACCTCGCGGGCAGGATCACCGTGGCCAAGATGGACATCTCGTCCAACCGCAACACCCCTTCGAAGTTCGATATCACGGGTACGCCCGCGTTTCTCCTCTTCAAGGACGGGGTCGAGAAGACGAGGGTCATGGGCGCAGTGCCCAAGGAGGAGCTTGCGCGGCAGATACTGGCGTTTATCTGATGACACGGGGATGACGGCATGAAGATAATACTCGCCACGGACGGCTCCGAATATTCGGAGAAGGCCGCGGAATACCTCCGGAAGCTTGATTTCAAGGCGGAAGACGAGATATACGTCCTGCACGTCCTGAAGGAGTACCTCATCCCGGACACGGTGCACGCCGCAAAGGACTTCAGGAAGGCGGGCAAGAAGGGCGCGAAGGCGCTGGTTGACGAGACGGCCGCAAGGCTTGCCGCCGGTAAGCCCAGGATATTCACGGTGATAAGGGAGGGCGAGCCCTGGCGCGAGATTGTTGAGGCTGCGTCCGAGTACGTCGCGGAGCTTATCGTCCTCGGGCATAAGGGGCTCTCCGGCATCGGCCGCTTCCTCCTGGGCAGCATCTCGCACCAGGTGCTGAGGCACGGCGAATGCTCGGTGCTGGTGGTCAGGGACGTCCTGGCGGAGCAAAGGCCGCCCCGGATATTATTCTGCACAGACGGCTCCGATCACGCCGCCCACGCCGGAGAGCTGCTAGCCCGGCTCCCGTTTGACCGAAGCTCCGAAATCCACGTCATATCGGTCGTGGACATGGAGGTCTCGACCCTGCCGGAGAAATATTACCCGTTCGGCGAGACCGCGACCATCTTGACCGAGCTACGGAAGTACAACGTCGAGATGGCCGAGAAGGCGGTCTCGAAGGAAGCGGAAAAACTGAGAGGGCGTTTCGCGACCGTGCGCGAGCATATCGTCTTCGGGATACCGGAATCGGAGATACTGGCCGCCTCCGAGGAAATACAGGCCGACCTCATCGTAATGGGCTCGAAGGGCGTACGCGGCATCGCGGGCGCGATCCTGGGCAGCGCCTCCCAGAGGGTAGTGAAGCATGCCGGCTGCGGCGTCCTGATAGCTAAAATGCCGGAGACCAAATCCGAGGCCTGAACAGGCTGTTGATAATGCCGGGGCGGGCGTTCAGGGATTTCCGGGGCGATTGTCGCAGGCCCTATCCGGACACTAATGGGCGTTTGGGAGATCGGGATTCCGTGGGGTTAGAAGTGGCTGATGGCCGCAGGATCGGACTACCCGCGCGCCCGGGCCAGCCGCTTGAGTCTCTTTTCGTCAGCGGGAGTGCAGACGGTGTTCTTGCCGCGCTCCTTGGCCCTGTACATGGCGCGGTCCGCATGTCTTATAAAAGAAATCTTTTCCTCGTCGGGGGTCCCGCCCTCTATCCCGTCCTCGAAGAACGACGACACTCCGATGCTGCATGTTATGAGTCCGGAAATCCTGTACGCGGGCTCGCCCCTGGCGGAGCGCTCCTTGAGGAACACCGCCTCCTCGACGGCCTTACGCACCTTCTCGGCCAGTACCAGCGCCTCCCGGCGCGACCTGCCCGGCAGGATAACCGAGAACTCGTCTCCGCCGTAGCGGACGATGCTTGCGCTATAGTCCTTGAGGACGGCGTAAAGGACGGCGCCGACCTCCGCCAGCGTCCTGCTCCCGGCGAGGTGGCCGAAGGTGTCGTTTATCGACTTGAAATTGTCGAGGTCCAGGAACAAAAGCGAGATATCGCGCCCCAGCCTCTTCGCCCGCTTCAGCTCCTCGGTCAGGTGCTTGTGGAAGTACCTGTCGTTATATAGGCCGGTCAGGTCGTCCCGCCTGGTCAGCTCCTCGTTCCGGTTCGCGTCCAGGGCGTTCTGTATCAACGTGGAGGTATAGCCCGCGAATATCTCCAGGAGCTTCAGGTCCTCCTCCGAATATTCCTTATGCCCGTTTCTGTTTATCATCTCGATGACGCCGCATACGGAGCGGCCGAGCACGATGGGGACGCATATGATGGAACGCGGCTCCATCTCGGGGCTTTTGTCCATGCCGTTATACAGGCTGTTGTCGGACTTCACGTTGTCGTTCTTGTACGACCTGCCGGTGAGGTAGGTCTTGCCCGCGATGCCGTAGCTTGCGGGGATGGTCAGGCCGACGAGTTTCTCCGCGTCCGGGCCGAAGCAGGCCACGAAATGGAGCAGATTACGGCTCGGGTCGTTTATGTATTCGGATTTTATGTGGGGGTCGTCTAAGAGGATGGAGCCGGCCTCGGAGGGGACAAACTCGTCCGCCTTCGCAAGGATCTCCCTGAGGACGTCGTCCAGCCTGGGAGCCGCGCCCCTTGAGCCCTTGCTCATGAGCCGTCTCAGGAACTTGTCGCTGGAGCCTTTCTTAAGGGTGTATATCTTCATTTTCCCCTTTTCCGTCCAACTGTTTTAGTCTAATGGGAATTTTCAACCTTGTAAAGAAAATTCTTACTTGAACGGGAATAAGACCAGGGCGTCTAAGTTAAATCCCGGCCTCGCAGGAACCGCTCCGGGTTTCCGCCCGCGAAGATATTTGCCGCATCCTCCGGGACGCCTATCGAGACCATGTTTGCCGCGCAGTCCCTGAGCGGACACCCGCCACCGGCCAGCGTACTGCCGTCCGGCATGTAGACCGGCCCATCGGGCCTGCCCGGAAGCCCGGCCTCCCGAAGGGAGTCCGAGACCATTATGATTCTATTTTTAGGCTTC
>JBEKYB010000020.1:0-11279 GCA_049511435.1 Nitrospirota bacterium
CCCCAAATGTCAAGTTAATTTTATCTCACGCGGCACTTACAGCCCATTGCGAGGTAATCCAGGGTGGTGTTAAGGGAGGTCTCATCTTCCACGTTCCTTATCTCGGCGGCCTTTGTTATCCTCTTGACAAGGCCCGATAATACCTTGCCAGGGCCGACTTCGATTATTACTTCCGCGCCCGCACCGATGAGTGCTTTTACGCAGTCTTCCCAAAGGAGCGGGCTGGTCAGCTGCCTGACGAGCGATTCCCGCACATCCCCGGCCCCGGTTATGAATTTCCCCGAGGCGTTGGCCGCAAGAGGGACGTCCAGGTACTTCACTTTAATTTCCGAAAGGTCGTCCCTCAACCGCTCCGCCGCCGGAGCCATGAGCGGGCAGTGCGACGGCACGCTGACGGAAAGCGGCACGACCTTCTTCGCCCCGAAATCCCTGCACAGTTCGGACGCCTTCTCCACAGCCCCACGCTCCCCGGCTATTACCACCTGCCCAGGCGAGTTGTAGTTAGCCGCGGCAACGACGCCGGTAGCCGATGCCATTTTGACGGCTTCCTCTATCTTCTCCGGCTCCAGCCCAAGCACGGCCGCCATCAGGCCGCTGCCAATAGGGGTCACCTCCTGCATATACCTTCCGCGCCTCCTGGCAAGGGACGCGGCCTCCGCGACGGTCAGACCGCCCGCCGCCGCGACAGCCGTAAGCTCACCCAGGGAATGCCCTGAAACCATGTCCGGCTTTACGTTCATGACTCCCAGGACAGCGGCGGCCGCCAGGCTCACGGTAAGTATCGCGGGTTGGGTAAACTCCGTCCTGTTAAGCTCGTCTTCCGGCCCTTCAAAGCAGAGCCTGGCTATGTCGAAGCCAGCCGCACCGGACGCCGTATCGAATACCGCCCTGGCCTCAGGATAAGCATTATAGAGGGCCTTACCCATCCCCAGGTACTGCGACCCCTGCCCGGGGAAGACAAAAGCTATGGCCATCAGCCCCTCAGCTCCTTCACCTTTTTTATTATCTGCGGCAGGACCGTGAAAACATCGCCTACAATCCCATAATCCGCCACATTGAATATCGGCGCGTCCGGGTCCTTGTTAATCGCTATTATTATGTCGGACGACTGCATTCCCGCCAGGTGCTGGATTGCCCCGGAGATGCCGCAGGCTATATATAGTTTCGGGCTTACGGTCCTGCCGGTCTGACCTATCTGGTGCGGGTACGGCAGCCAGCCCGAGTCAACCGCCGCGCGCGTCGCGCCCACGACGCCGCCAAGGGCGTCCGCCAGCTCGTGCAGGAGCGCTATGCCTTTATCGCCGCCCATGCCGCGCCCGCCGGAGACTATAAGCTCAGCCTCGGAGATATTTATCCTGTGCCCGGCCTCCTCTATCGTCTCGATTAGTCTGGTCTTGGACGACAGCGGCGCCGCCGGTTTTATCCTTATTATCTCTCCCCGCCTAGAGGGGTCCGGCGGGAGGCGCTTCATCACGCCCGGCCGCACCGTGGCCATCTGCGGCCTATGGCCGGGGCATACGATTGTCGCCATGATATTGCCGCCGAACGCCGGCCGGGTCTGGAGGAGCATACGTTTTTCAAGGTCCATGCCCAGCATGGTGCAGTCCGCGGTGAGGCCCGTCCTGATGCGCGTGGCGACGATAGGCACGAACGCGCGGCCTACGGATGTCGCGCCCGCAAGCACTATCTCGGGCTTGTGCTCCGTAATGAGCGCGGAAAGCGCGTCCGCATACGCATCCTCATGGAACTCGTCCAGGAGCCTGTCCTCGTATAGATATACCTTGTCCGCGCCCGCCTCGATGAGTCGCTTTGCATTCTCATCCATCCCGGTGCCGAAAAGTACGGCGGACAACTCCGTCCGGAGCGCGTCCGATAGCCGCCTGGCCTCGCCCAGAAGCTCATAAGCCACCGGGACGATTTTATTACCCCTTTGCTCCGCGAATACCCATACGCCCTTGTAAGCCGTAAGGTCCGCCGGCGCCGCCTTCGGCTCATCGACGATCTCGATGGCATAGGCGGGGCAGGCGTCAACGCAGGTGCCGCAGAGCGTGCATTTTTCCGTCACGCGGGCCGCGTCGTCCTTCATCTCGATCGCCCCGAACGGGCATTCGCTGACGCAGGTCTCGCAGCCGGTGCAGATATCTACCTTTATGATTATTCCCATCTCAAATTACCTTCAGTTCCCTGAGTTTAAGGACGACCTTCGCCGCCTGCTCTTCCGGAGAGCCATCTATAACCTCCCGCTTACCCTTGGGCGGCGGCGTAAAGACCTTCACAACCTTTGTGGGCGAGCCGGCAAGGCCGATATTCTCCGGCAAGGCGCCGAGCGCCGCCGCACCCACCGGCAATATCTCCAGGCCCTTGGCCTTCATCTTGCCCTTAAGAGACGGCATGCGCGGCGTGTTTATCTCCTTTACGACCGTCATGACAGCCGGGAGCGAGACCTCCACCACCTCATATCCGTCCTCGATTAGCCGTTCGACCTTCACCACGGTGTCCGATATCTCGACTACCTTCCGTACATATGCGACGAAGGGCATGCCCAGGTTCTCGGCCAGCCCCGGCCCAACCTGTGCGGTATCGCCATCTATAGCCTGCTTGCCGCATATTACGAGGTCGAGGCTAGGCAGCTTTTTGAGGCCTAAGCCCAGCGTGTATGTGGTCGCCCACGTATCCGCACCGGCGAAGGCGCGGTCGGAAATGAGCATGACGTCGTCCACGCCCATCGCCACGACATGCCTCAGGACCTCGGCCGCCTGCGGCGGCCCCATGGTGAGCGCCGTCACCCTTCCGCCCACCTTTTCTTTTATCCTGACGGCCTCTTCCACGGCGTAGGCGTCGAACGGGTTCAGTATCGCTGGCACGCCCTCGCGCTTCATCGTCCCTGTTTCAGGGTCAATTTTAACCTCGGAGGCGTCCGGAACCTGCTTTACGCAGACTGCTATGTTCATGTAATCTTCCTATAATCTTTAGCTGGCAGGGGTTTATTTTGCGAGCCATCGTGACGTTCGGTAAACGGTCAGCGCCGAAAAACGGCATGCGACCATCTCACCACAATGTCTCGAAAATCAACTCCTGGCGGCTACTTTCTTTCCAGCCGCTTCTTTAATTAACGACGCGCCGATGACGTTCCTTTGTATCTGGTTCGTGCCCTCGTATATCTGAAGTATCTTTGCGTCGCGCATCATTTTCTCTACGGGGTATTCGCGCATGTAGCCGTATCCGCCCATTATCTGCACCGCGTCGGTCGTGACCTTCATCGCGACGTCCGAGGCGAATAGCTTCGCCATGGCCGATGCGCGGGATACGTCCTTCGCGTCGGAATCGATATATTTCGCCACAGCGTAAACCAGCGCCCTCGCGGCCTCCGTCTGGGTCACCATATCCGCCAGCATGTGCTGGACGGCCTGGAAAGATATAATCGGGGCCTCGAACTGCCGCCTCTCGCGCGCATACTCGATCGCCTCGTCTATTGCGCCCTGGGCGAGGCCCACCGCCTGCGCACCGATGCCGGGGCGGGACTTGTCAAGGGTCTTCATGGCGACAAGAAACCCCATCCCCTCCTTGCTCAGCAGGTTATCCTTGGGTATGCGGCAGTTCTCGAAGACAAGCTCTCTTGTAGCCGAAGCGCGTATCCCCATCTTCTTCTCTTTCTTGCCGAAAGAGAACCCGGGAGTGCCCTTGTCAACGATGAACGCCGATGCCCCGCGGCTGCCCTTTGCGGGGTTGGTCATGGCTATTACGGTATATATCTCGGCCTCGCCGCCGTTGGTTATCCACTGTTTCGTTCCGTTTAATACATACTCGTTCCCGTCTAAAACGGCCGTCGTCCTCACGCCGCCCGCGTCGCTGCCCGCGCCGGCCTCGGTCAACCCGAACGCGGCCAGCCTGGCGCCGGACGCAATCTGCGGCAGGTATTTTTTCTTCTGCTCTTCGCTGCCGAAAAGGAGTATCGGATAAGCGCCCAGGCCGCTGGCGGCAAAGCTTACCGAGACGCCTATGCAGGCGCGCGATATCTCCTCGACCGCGATGCAGTTCTCGAAAGAGCCGCCGCCGAACCCGCCGTACTGCTCGGGTATGTACAGGCCGAAAAGGTCCGCCTGGGCGAGCACCTTCATTATCTCCCAGGGGAATTCCTCTTTCTCGTCAAGCTCGGCCCTGACCGGCTTCACCTTCTCCTCGGCTATCCGGCGGGCAAGGCTCCTGATCTCCTGTTGTTCCTCGGTCAGAAAATAGTCCATTAGCCACCTCGTTGGTTTATAAAAAATTGACCGAACAGAAATATTACCACTTAATGAGGGCCGACGCCCAGGAAAGACCGCCGCCGAAGGCCTCGAGCAGCACGATGCTGCCTTTTTTTATCCGGCCGTCCTGGACGGCCTCGTCAAGCGCCATCGGCACCGAAGCGGCTGACGTATTCCCGTACTTGTTGATGGTCACGACCACCTTTTCCATCGGGATATTGAGTCTTTTCGCGGTGGCCTGGATTATCCTCAGGTTCGCCTGGTGCGGGACCAGCACATCCACGTCCGAGGTCTTAAGCCCGTTATGGTCGAGGGCCTCCATCACCACATCTTCGAGGGCCCGCACCGCGATCTTGAAGGTCTCGTTGCCGCGCATCTTTATATAGTGCTGCCCGGTCTCGACGCTCCACCGGCTCGACGGGATCCTGGAGCCTCCGCCCGGCATCGAGAGGAGGTCGCCCATCGCCCCGTCCGTGTGGAGGTGCGTCGAATATATCCCCCTGCCGTCGTCTTCAGGCCCGAGGACGACAGCGCCCGCGCCGTCTCCGAAGAGTATGCACGTGTTGCGGTCGGTCCAGTCGGTTATCTTTGAGAGGGTCTCCGTCCCGATGACAAGGACCTTTTTATAGAACCCGCTCCTGATGAAGGAGTCCGCGGACGAAAGGGCGAATATGAAACCCGAGCATGCGGCCGATATATCGAACCCGACCGCCTTCGTCGCCCCCAGCTTGTCCTGGACTATGCATGCGGTGGCGGGGAACATCATGTCAGGCGTGACGGTCGCAACCAGGATGAGGTCAAGCTCGGAGGCGCTTACGCCCGCCGCCCGAAGCGCCCTCTTCGCGGCCTCAAGTGCGAGGTCTGAAGACGCAACATCGGCCTCGGCGATGCGTCTTTCCTCGATGCCCGTCCGCTCCATTATCCAGTCATGGGAGGTCTCCACCATCTTTTCGAGTTCGATGTTGGAGAGGATTTTTTCCGGAGCGTATGAGCCAGTGCCCAGAACTACAGTCCTAATCATTTCAGGGCGCTCTCTTTTTCGGCACCGGATTTCGTGGTTCCGAGTCCCGCCACCATGGACTCTATGTCTTCCTGGATATGTTTGTTGACCTGCTTGGCATGGAAATCCCTGGCGACTTTTACCGCGTTCTTTATCGCCTTGGGCGAGGAATGGCCGTGGCTGATTATGCAGATTCCGTTTATGCCCAGAAGCGGAGCGCCGCCGTATTCGGAGTAATCGATCTTCTTCTTGAAGCTGCGGAAGGCCGGCTTGAGGAGCAGATACCCCAGCTGTCCCCCGAAAGCCTCTTCAATCTCCTTCTTCAGAAGCTCGTTCATTGCCTCGGCCAGTCCTTCGCTGAGCTTAAGTGCGACGTTCCCGATGAAGCCGTCGCAGACGATTAAATCGGCCTTGTCGCTGAACACGTCGCGTCCTTCGACGTTGCCGATGAAGTTGAGCCTGCTGTCCTTCAGCAGCTTGAATGACTCGCGGGTCAGCTCGTTGCCCTTCGTGTCCTCTTCGCCTATCGAGAGTAAGCCGACCTTGGGCTTCTGGACGTTATAGACCTTCCGCGCGAAGACCTCACCCATCACGGCGAACTGCAGGAGATGCACCGGCTTGCAGTCCACGTTTGCGCCGACGTCCAGTATTATGGAAAAACCCTTCGTATTGGGCATCCTGGCGGCTATCGCCGGACGCTCAACCCCCTTCATCGGCCCTAACACGTAAAGGGATGTGGCCATCGCCGCGCCCGTATGCCCGGCGCTGACTACAGCGACCGCCTCGCCCGACTTGACGAGCTCCGCGGCGACCCTGATGGAGCAGTCTTTCTTCTTCCTCATGACTACCGAGGCATGGTCCTCCATCAAGACGACCTGCGAGGCGTGCACCACCTGTATATTAAGGCGGCGGATATCGTACAGGGACAGCTCCTGCGATACTTTATCGCTGTCGCCCACGAGTATTATGCCCACGCCTAATTCACGGGCGGCGTCAACGGCGCCCTGGACTACGGCGCCGGGGGCAAAATCGCCCCCCATGGCGTCAATAGCTATTCTCATTTATATTCCGGGAAGTTCAGATTTCCTCTATGGCGACGACTTCGCGTCCCTTATATGTGCCGCAGCTCATGCAGACCCTGTGCGGCAGCTTGGGCTCGTGGCATTGGGGGCAAAGCGTCACGTTGGGGGGGTGCAGTATTTTGTGGGTCCTCCTCTTCGCCGTCCTCGCCTTGGATGTTTTATTAGTTGGATTTGCCATTTTAATGTCTCCTTTATCTACTTTAACAGGTCTTTAAGTCCCGCTAGGCCGGGGTGTCCGGCAGGCGGCTCGCAGCCGCACTCCCTCTCGTTTTTGTCCTGACCGCAGTATTGACAGAGGCCGCGGCAGTCTTCGCTGCAGAGCGGCTTCATGGGCGCCAGGAGGAGTATCTGCTGCCTGAGCAGTTCCATAAGCTCAATTACCCCGCCGCGGTAAAACTCCACGTTAAGGTCGTCCGGGCTCAGGCCTTTTTCTTCCTCTTCCCCTAGACGCTCCAGGGGGTTCATGTCCAGGCTGAAAGACGAGGCCGCCTTTGAGTGGAACCTCTTGCCGCACCGCGAACACGGAAGCTCTACGACTATATCCGTCGCGCCGGCAATGTATACAGTAGCCCCGACTTTTTTTAGGTCGAACTCCGCCCGGTTTATGGCCAGAACGGTTATATCCTCGCCTAACCCCTCGATTTCAGAAGGATTCGGTTTTAAATTAACTTTCAGGCCCTCCACGGGAATGTCTATAACCTTTATTTCCAATGGTTACTCCCGAAAAAGGGCGCAAAAAAACATCCTTTTCCGCCGCTATACGGCCCGGAAAAGAAACATCTTAATTGTCTTAAAAAACAGGAGGATTATACCGGGAGGAGGGCCGCTTGTCAAGGAAATTAATGACGCGGCATAGGCCTTTTCAGGCCTTGCAAAACAGTTGGAATGAAAGATTTTAACCAAATTTTTATTCTTAGCTGATTATGGCTATTTTGACAAAATTATATCTTGATGCTACATTCTACTCATAAACAATTATGGTCAAATAACAATAATGCATACCATGTGCAAAACTCGGCATAAAAAGCTCTTACGGCAAAAAGACGGACAGACCCTCGTGGAACTGGCACTGGTATTGCCGCTCGTCCTGCTGCTTATGTTTGCATTGATCGACCTGGGAATGCTCTTTTATGTCAACCTGACATTGCAGAACGCCGTCCGGCAGGGCGCCCGGTACAACATTACAGGGCAGGCCGAAACGGGAAAATCATTGCAACAGGTCATTATGGACAACTCCAACGGGCTGGTGGGTCCTCCGAACAAGAACGGCTATGCCATTACGACAGAGCTCGTGACGCCCGGCAACAATACGTTCAGTAACCTGACAGGCTCCAATTTCGGCGGAAAGGCGGGGCAGATAATACTGGTCAAGCTCAATTACACCTGGCCCCTGATGACCCCCCTGATAAAACCCTTTTTCCCGAACGGGCAGTACAATTTTACGGTAAGCGCGACAATGCGTAACGAGCTGTTTTCTACAGGTGGATGATTGAATATAAAAGGCGCATCGGCAATTTTCCGTTCCTCGGCGGGACAGGCCCTGGTGGAGGCGGCCCTCATAGCGCCCCTGCTAGTCCTTCTTGTCGTCGGCGTGTACGAGTTCTCCCGCGCAATCCAGGCGAACAACATAATAGCCAATATGAGCAGAGAGATGGCCAACCTTGCTTCAAGGACGACCACGGCTCCCGCGGACGTCATGAGCGCGGTGGCCTTAACTTCCCAGCCCCTTAACATGACCGGAAACGGTATGATGTACATCACCGTCGTCACGGACGAAACAAACAGTAACGGAGTATCGCTGGGTAAGGCGAAGGTGACATCCCAGTACTCCTGGGGAAGCAACCCTCAATGGGCCAGCAAGATAGGTGCATCCGGCAATACTGCAAACCTGTCCATGTTCCCGAAATACCCCTTAAGTAACGGGAATACGGCGTATATTGCGGAAGTTTATTATAACTACCAGTTCGGTCTATCCAGTATTTTGAAATACAGCCCCGTTATGTACTCGATGTCCATTTTCTGAATGGAGGACGGCGTGATAAAGGCTGGAGGACAGAAGGGCCAAATCCTGGTGTTCGTTGCCTTAAGCTTGGCAGTCCTTTTGGCAATCGTGGGACTGGCAATCGACGTAGGCGTCGCCTACGGCGTGAAGGCGAAGCTGAGCGCGGCTGTCGATGCGGCAGCGATCGCCGCCGGAAACGCGCTTAGCGGAGGCGCCTCTCAATCCACTGCGCAGGCCAATGCGATAGCCGCCGCGGACAACTACTTCTCGGCCAATTACCCCAAAAATTATCTAGGCTCAACCGCTTCCTTGCAGCAACCGAATTTCCCTACCTCCGCGACCCCCGGGCAAACTCAGATAAACGTCGCCGCAACTGCCACGGTACCCACATATTTCTTGCGCGTCTTAGGCGTGAAACAGTTGACCGTGTCCACCTCGGCGCAGGCCACCAAACGGGATATTGACCTTGTCCTGGTCGTAGACAATACGGGCTCGATGGCAAGTAATGGTCCTGCAGTGATTTCGGCGGTAAAGAGTTTCGTAGAAAAATTTAATCCCAACCCCGGTGGCGACAGGCTGGCGCTGATAAACTTCGCTGTCTGCGCCAATGTCTTGGACCCGATAACCACCACCAGAGGTTTTGATCTTTCGAAGATGGAAAATCAAATAAACGGCTTCACTTTCAATGGCTGGACCAATTACTCCGAGGCCTTCGATAGGGCCATAGACCAGCTCCAGAGCATACCTTCGTCGAGCCGGTCGAGCCTCAGGGTCATAGTATTTTTCTCCGACGGCTCCCCCAACTCCTTCTCGTCAACCTTCCCCTACAAGATCGGCAACAGACCTTCCACGCAGCTCGGAGTCATAACAAGCGGCACTGACGGGATTCATACTGGCGACCCTAACGGGATTTGGTATGTCGGCCCCCCCCAGGGGCCGGCCTTCGGGGGGCGGAATGGTAACAGCTTAGCCGGCGAGTCTACTAGCGTAACTTTTCCATTATCAGGCGTAACCGTAACCCTGCCCCAATACTTCGGCCTGATAAATGACTCTGGCTACACCGACGCAAACCTGTTCGCCGTAAGCGCACCGCCGACCCCGCAGCTCGCTTCCTACAGGCCGGTCGTTGGAACGGCGTTAACCGGGACACAGGGCTTTTACAACGTTGATAATACCGCCAGGAACCTCCCGGAAGAAATGGCGAATTACGCCCAGACGCAGGGCATATATGTCTTTACTATCGGCATGGATGATTTCACGGATACAAGTAACCCAATGAATTTGCTGACCCACCCAAAAGGTTGGGGAAACGGTGAATGTGGTAATGCCATACTGATGAACATGGCCAACGACCCCTCGTCGGTAGATTACAACCCGAACCTGCCGGTCGGCGGCTACTATTATGCGGGCGGAGGCGGGTCTGGTCTGCAAGCTGCGTTTAACCGTGTGGCAAGCCAGATACTCAGCCTCACGCAATAAAAGAATAAAGTTTTTTGATAGCCGGGACAAGTATCCTTTTTTATGCTATATTGACAGAAAGAACGTTTAAAAATTAATAACGGGTACAACACAATACCGGTTAATACCGAAAGGAGGTGGATACAAACAGATATTTCCCTTTCTCAGTAATCCGCTCGACGAAGAGCCTTCAAATAGCCTAAGAAGTAAGTTAGACCACTCAGTTCTAGGAAATAAACCCAAAAAATAATATTCGGTGGCAGCCGGTCTGAAATGTCGGGCTGGTGGCCCCTTTTCTCAAACCAAAGAAGGAGGCTGAAATGATGGACTATATACTGAGCCTGTATACCAGGTCGAAGTGCTTTATGTCGGATCAAAAAGGGCAGGCCCTCGTCGAATATGCCCTTATCCTGGCCCTCATCGCCGTCGCCGTGGTAGCTATACTCGGAGGGTTAGGCACTACCATTGGCAATAAGCTCAATACCGTCAACACTACTCTATCTAATGCCGGATAAGCGAATGGCGCCCCCGCCGGCATCCCGGCGGGGGACCTTAAATTATCCCGCGGTACGGGAATCATTCTAAAAGTAAAGTCGGCAGTAAGTGGCGACATCGCCAGCGGAAGACACAGTCCCTATTTATAGAGAAGGAGGCGGTGATGGTAAAACCCAAGACAACAGCGGCAATGGTAGCCGTAGCAGCCTTGTTCCTGGCGTCGCTGGCGGCGTATTCGGTCTACAGCTACCTGCACGCCAAGGAGCAGGAAGCGATGAAGGCAAAGATGGAGGTGCAGAAGATTGTCGTAGCTGCCTCCGAGATCCCGTTCGGCTCAAAGGTCCAGCCAGGCCAGTTGAAGATGGCGAACTGGCCTAAAAACAGCATGCCTCCGGGCTGCGCCGGCGACCAACGGGCCTTCCAGGGGCGCCTCGCCGTATCCAATATACCAGCCGGAAGCCCCGTCATCGAGTCTTGCCTGGCGCCCGAGTCCGAAACCGGCGTGCTGAGCTATATCATCCCCTCCGGTCATAGGGCGATAACCGTCGCAGTCAACGAGGTGGTCGGTGTGGCGGGGTTTGTGCTCCCGAACAGCATCGTGGACGTGGTCGCCACCGTAAACAGCCCCTACGGGGCGAACGCGCGCATAAGCAAGATCATCCTGCAGAACGTGAGGGTGCTCGCCGTGGGGCAGATACTCGAACAGAAGGAAGGCAAGCCGGTGTCGGTGCCTACCGTAACCCTTGACGTCGCTCCGGGCGACGCGGAAAAACTCGCGCTGGCCAGCGAAAATAAGGTACAGCTTATCCTCAGGCATATGGGCGACAAGGAAGAGGTAAAGACGGGAGGGGCCACTGTGGCCGCCCTCATCGGCGCGTCCGCCCCCGTCTCCAGTGGGCCCGTTGTTAAAAGAGTGGCTTATGTCAGGCCCGAAGAGCCTACTGTAGAGGTAATCCGGGGAGACGTTAAGACCAACGAGAAGCTTAAATAAGAGCCAA
>JBEKYB010000021.1:0-11008 GCA_049511435.1 Nitrospirota bacterium
CGCCCTCAAGAGGGCCGTCAACGCCCCCGCCGCCAAGCAGTGTGGAGTTTGCCGCGTTCACTATGGCGTCCACTTCCAGCGCGGTTATATCGTCTACGACAATTTCTATTCTATCTATTATTTCCATGCCTTTATCACGGCGCATACCGCCAGTTTATGCCCGGTGCGCGCGTTCCTGCCGGACCACAGCACCTTAGGGTCTCTAAACCCGTGAGATTTCATCCTCCCGAGAAAGTCGTCCATCGGGAGGGCTCCGCCGATGCATCGGAACCAGTCGTCCATGGTCTTACGCTCATCCATCTTAAAGGCCTCAGTCAGCATTATCTCGGCGAAAACCGTCCTTCCGCCGTCTTTCAGCACGCGGTACACCTCCCGCATCACCGCATCCTTGTCGGGCGACAGGTTGTATATGCCGTTTGCCGTGACTATATCGACCGATTTCGCCGGAAGGGGGATATTGTCGGAAGGGGCCTCGATTAGCTCGAAACCGGCGACCCCGGCGGCCAGGAGGTTCGCCCTGGCCTTGCCGAGCATATCGCCGGAAATATCAAGGCCCGATACTTTGCCAGAAGGGCCGACCTTGCGCGAATACATGTAGAGGTCCAGGCCCGCGCCGCAGCCGATGTCAAGGAGAGTCTCGCCTTCCTTCGCGTCGGCAAACTCCTGCGGGTTGCCCGCGCCGGTGAAGGACTCCCAAAAACCTGCAGGCAGCCCGTCCAAAAGCTCCGGAGAGTAGCCCACGCTCTCCGCGAACTTGCGGCCGACCGGGAAATTGAACTTGCCGCAAGGGTCGGTCGCGACCAGGCCGTAACGTTCGGATACCGCCCGTTTTATCTCATCCGGGCCTATCTCTGAAAGCGGTTTCGGCTCCATATGCACCTCTTTTTTAATTATAACGATATTCTTCCACATCCGCCCGGGGTATGGCAAGCATTTTGTTGTTTGTATTGACATCGCATATTTAAAACGCTATGATTTAATTAAGAAGGTAATCCATTCCGAAAGGAGCAGTCTGCTCATGAAGATCAAGCACATTCTTTTTCCTACTGATTTTTCCGAGGGTTCAGAAGCCGCAGTCGATTATGTGAAGTCCCTGGCCGCCCAGTACAGCTCGAAGGTGACGCTCTTGTACGTCATCGAAGAGTTCGGCAAGACCCAGGGATGGTACGTGCCGCACATCTCGCTGGACGAGTTTTACAAGGAAATGGAGGCTAACGCGAAGAAGAAGCTGGAACACTGCTCCTACGAGGAGATGAGGGATATCGAAACGGACCGCGTCGTCTTGAAGGGCAGGCCCGATGAAGAAATACTGAATTATGCCGACTCCGGGGACGTCGACCTCATCGTGATGGGCACCCAGAGCAAGAGCGGCATGGACATCCTTTTCGGCTCGACGGCCATTAAGGTGCTGAGAAAATCCAAATGCCCCGTCTTTTGCGTAAAGGTGCCCCCAGCCCGGTAATACCAGGAGGGGCCATGAAGAAAGAAAAAAACGGTGAAACCGAAAATAAAAGGAGTACCGAAGAGCTGTTGAGGAACCAGAAACCTGAAATCCGTGAATCGCAAAAAAGTGCCGGCAGGGAGGTAAAACCGGCCGAAAAAATGACAAACCTCATCTCCCAGACAGCAAGGACGCTCCTTGTCGCCGGGGCGGCCAGGTTCTCGCAGCAGCTCCGGATGACACACAGGCTCGGGAATCTTCAAGGGAAGTTCCACCCGTCCAAGAGCAGGAAGGGCATCAGGAGGAGCGAATAGACAATAAAAATCCTAAAAAGAAGAATTTCCCAAAAAAACCCTCCATTTGGAGGGTTTTTTGTAGTTTTGTCTTGACATCCGGGGCGGCATATCTTAAATTACTTGTCTTGCCGCCAGGGTCCCTTCGTCTAGCGGCCTAGGACGTCGGCCTCTCACGCCGAAAACACGGGTTCGAGTCCCGTAGGGATCACCAAGTTCCAGCAATATCTGCTTAATGTTATATTCTCGCCCCCCCTCTTTATCAAGGTTGCCCAGTCAATTTTTTTATTGACACGCGCAAGGCTTAAGGATTAAACTTCGCACACTATTTTTGCTCTTTGGGAAACGAAATGCTCTGAGATGGAAACGGAAAGCACGGAAATAGTCTCGCCTAAGGAAGGTCCACGGAAACTTTCCAGCGCATTTTACGTTATTTACGCCGCCGGTTGTTTATTCCTTGGGGCGATATCCCTCCAGGACCTGTTGTTGGGCAATAAATGGTCGTTCGCCCTAGCCCTGTCGAGCGCCCTCAGTTTAAGCATCAGGGGAGGGGGGCTCGGCTCGTATTTTTCACTCATCCTCTCAATTCTTGGCTTCTCCGCCTCGGTTTACTCCTTCGGCTATACCCGCGATTTCAAGGTCCCGACGGCTTTTGCGATACTCTTCGGTATATTCCTTTTCAGCATGTACGCTGTGTTCTTTTCCGCAAACGTGCCTGCCTTCCTTATCTCGTGGGAGACGATGTCGCTCGCCTCATATTTCCTGGTAATATCCGACACGGAAAACCGGGAATCGGCGCGCGCAGGGCTCTTTTACGCCGTAATAACCCATGTCGGCACCGCCTTCATCGCTGCCGCTTTCATGGTACTGTATTTCGCCACCGGCTCCCTTGAGTTCTCCGCCATGAGTGCCGCGCTGAAGTCCTCCGATGCCCTACGGTCCACCGTCTTCGTTCTCTCATTGATAGGATTCGGGACAAAGGCCGGTATCGTCCCGCTCCATACCTGGCTACCCAGGGCGCACCCCGCCGCGCCGTCCAACGTCTCGGCGCTCATGTCGGGCGTCATGATAAAGTCGGGCATCTACGGGATACTGCTGGTATCGCTCGACCTCATGGGCGGGGGGAGCCTATGGTGGGGCGTCACGATACTATTCCTCGGCGCCGTATCATCGGTGATGGGGGTGCTGTACGCGCTGATGGAACACGATATAAAGAGGCTCCTGGCCTACCACAGCGTGGAGAATATAGGCATCATCCTGCTTGGCGTAGGCGCGTCCATTATATTCTCTGCAAATAACCTCCCCGCCCTGGCCGGGCTGTCCCTAGCCGCCGCGCTCTACCACACTCTAAACCACGCGGTCTTCAAGGGCCTATTGTTCATGGGCGCGGGCTCGGCCGTCCACTCCATGCACACCAAGAATATGGAGGAGATGGGCGGCCTGATAAAGCGGATGCCGTGGACGGCGCTTTTCTTCCTTGTGGGCTGCGTCGCGATATGCGCCCTGCCCCCGTTCAACGGCTTCGTCAGCGAATGGATGACGTTCCAGTCCCTCGTCCTCGGCATCAAGACCTCTACCGTCCTTACCAAGACGATCATGCTGTTGGCGGGGGCGGCCCTGGCGCTCACCGGGGCCCTCGCGGCGGCGTGTTTCGTTAAGGCGTTCGGCGTCTCCTTCCTTGGGCTCCCCAGGAGCCGGGAGGCCGGCGAGGTCCATGAGGCGTCACTTTCAATGCTCCTCGGGATGGGGACGCTGGCGCTCCTCTGTCTTCTGCTAGGGGTGTTTCCAGGGTACGTCCTGAGGGTTATTTCTTCCGTGCCGCTAGGCGGACTCGGCAGTGTGCAGCAGTACGCCCCGGGTAATTTAACCCTTGTCAGCGCAGGCTCGTCCAGCGTTTCCCCGGCCGCGCTCCTTATGGCCATGCTGGTCGGGGCGGCATTTATTTTCGTTTTCCCATTGCTCTTAAACGGCAGGAGGAAATCTGTCATCGCCGACCCCTGGGACTGCGGCATCAGAAGGCTGACGCCCCGGATGCAGTACACGGCGACCGCTTTCACCCACCCACTGCGCCGCATATTCAAGAAGATATACAAACCCAGGAAAGACGTCCGCATAGAATATACCGTAAAGCCCTTTTTCGTGCGGGAGATAGAGTACCGCTCGGAGATAACGCCTCTTTTCGATTCGTACTTCTATAGGCCGTTAATCCGGGCGCTGAACCATACTGCGCTGTCCGCCAGGCGGCTCCAGTCCGGTAATCTTCAGCTCTACCTGGGGTACATACTGGTGACGCTCGTAACCCTGTTGGTGGTATGGGGATAGAATGACAAACCTCCAGTTCATATCAATACTGGTCCTCTCCCCGCTCGCGCAGGGGATAATAAAGAAGATCAAGGCCCAATGCCAGGGGAGGGTGGGGCCGGGGATATTTCAGCCTTACTACGACCTTGCAAGGCTTTTCAAAAAGGACATGGTGATCCCCCGGACCGCGTCATGGATATTCCATGCCGCGCCGTACGTCGTCTTTTCCTCGGTCCTCGCGGCCTCCATGCTCGTGCCGGTATTTTCCGCCGAGGGGTCTATTTTCAGGACGGGAGACGTCATAGCCATAATCTACACGCTCGCAATAGGCAGGTTCTTCATGGCTCTTGGCGGGCTTGACGCAGGCACGGCGTTCGGCGGAGAAGGGTCAAGCCGCGAGATGACCGTCGCGATACTCGTCGAGCCAAGCATGATGCTGGCGATTTTCACCGCCGCCGTTGCGAGCGGATCGACCAGTCTCGCCGTTATAGCAAGGTCGGGCAGCGTATTTTATTCTCCCGCGCACGCCCTTGCCCTGGCCGCGTTCTTTGTGGCAGTTATCGCGGAGACTGGCAGGGTACCAGTGGATAACCCGGATACGCACCTGGAGCTTACAATGATACACGAGGGCATGCTGCTCGAGTATTCCGGGAAATACCTGGCGCTTATGGAATGGGCGCACTACATGAAGCAGATGCTGCTCTTTACCCTGGCGGCGGACCTCTTCTTCCCATTTGGCATGGCCGGGGCGGGTAGCGGGTTCGGGGCGGCCGAGGCTTTCGGGTATTATGCCGTAAAGATATTCATGTTATGCGCCGGGGTGGCGTTTGCGGAATCTACTAGAGCGAAGATGCGTTTTTTCCAGCTACCCTCTCTCCTGGGTGCGGCGTTCGTGCTTTCCGCGCTTTCCATAATAACGTTCATAATGACGGGGAAATAAGATGCCCAGGCAGTGGGTTGTCGTCTACTCCATAACAGATTTCATAACTATCGGGATGTTGCTGACGGTAGTGGCGATGAACTCCATAAAACGCATCGAGACCTGCCTCCGGGCGTATACCCTGAACTCGCTCCTGCTCGCCCTCCTGATGGCGATAAGCGCCTTCTACCTGGACGCCGCCCATCTCTACGTCGCCGCGGCGTTCACGCTGGTCTCCAAGGGGATAGCGATACCGCTTTTTTTGAAGAAGGTGGTGCGGGATCTCAAGATAACCCGCGAGGTGGAGCCGAATATAAACACCCCGCTCTCGCTTGTGATTACTTCCGTTCTGGTGGTAGTCGTTTATTCCTCACTTTCCAAGGGGATATTCATCGAAGGCTTCACCGAGAACACCCTCAAGGTCTCGGTCTCGATAATTTTGATAAGCCTCTTCATCATGATAACCAGGAGAAAGGCCGTCACGCAGGTGATCGGGCTTCTGCTCATGGAAAACGGGGTGTTCCTGGCAGGGTTTTCACTTACTTATGGAATGTCCACGATAATAGAGCTTGGGGTGGTGTTCGACGTGCTGATGGGCGTAATAATCCTGGGGGTGTTCCTGACCCAGATAAAGAAGTCGTTTGCAAAGGTTGACCTTGACAAGCTCAATACATTGAAAGGATAGATGCTTTTATTTTTGATGATAATACCGGCCGCGGCCGCCCTTATATGCCTCCTGACAAGGCAGCGGCGGGTCTATGAATACGCCACGGTTGCAGGCGCGGCAGCCATGGTGTTTATCGCATTATCGATAGCCGCCGGGGTACTGCGCGGCTTAGTGATAAAATCGCCCGGCGGCATGATATATGTGGATGCGTTGTCCGCTTTCATGCTGGTGATAATAGCTCTTCTCTCGTTCGTTGCGGCCGTTTATTCGGTCGAATACATGGGGAACGAACTGACGGCAGGACATCTGGACAAGAAGGCGCACCGCTACTATTACCTGCTATACAACCTGTTCATATTCACCATGGTCTTAATCCCGATGGCAAACAACCTGGCCATTCTCTGGATGGCCATCGAAGGCACCACGCTCGTCTCCGCGCTTCTCGTCGGGACGTACAGGAGGCGTGAATCCGTCGAGGCCGCCTGGAAATATATAATCCTCTGCACTGTGGGGATAACCTTCGCGCTTCTCGGCACGTTTATAGTCTATTACGCATCTTCGGGCGCTCTGGGAGAGGGCAAGGGGGTGCTGGAATGGACTGCGCTGACTTCAATGGCTTCGAGACTGAACCCGGCGACGATAAAACTCGGCTTCATACTGATTATAGTGGGGTACGGGACGAAGGCGGGACTGGCGCCGGTACATAACTGGCTCCCGGACGCCCACAGCGAGGCCCCGACGCCGATAAGCGCACTCCTTTCCGGGATATTGCTCAACTGCGCCTTCTACGGGGTGATGCGGTTCGCCGTCATCGCGAGGGCAAGCTGCGGTCCGGCCTTTGTCCGGGACATGATGTTCCTGTTCGGCATATCGTCTGTCGTCGTGGCGTCCGTTTTCATGCTCATCCAGGGGAACGTGAAGAGGCTCCTCGCGTACAGCAGCATTGAGCACATGGGGATTATCGCGCTGTCTTTCGGAGTCGGCGGGCCCTTTGGACTTTACGCCTCTTTGCTGCATATACTCAACCACGCGATAGGTAAGCCGCTGATGTTCTTTGTAACGGGCCGCATCAAAGGCCTGTACAACTCCGTCGAGTCCGAAGGGATTTCCGGCATATTGAAAGCCATGCCCTTGATGGGCGTCATCGGTTTCATAGGTGTAATGGCCCTTGCCGGGGCGCCGCCTTTTTCCATGTTCGTAAGCGAGTTCCTGATGCTCAGGGCATTGGCTGCGGGAGGCTATTGGTATGTAATGGGCGTATTCCTGGCCACGGGCGGTCTGGTATTCTACGGCCTCCTGAAGAACTTCGGCGGGATGTTCCTAGGCGCGCCCTCTATGCCCCTTCCCGTAGGGGCCGCCGTATATAAATCGAAGACGTCTTTTATCACGGGGACGGTGATGTTCGGCATGGCGATGGCGCTTGTTGTCATGGGCATATACATACCCGGCCCACTGGACAGGCTGATAACCCTTTCCGCCGGGATAATCGGGGGTTGACATGAATCCGGCAAACGAGAGATACATAGAGATAGACCGTGCGGTTTTCGCGAGCGCATGCGCCGGGCTATTCGACCAAAAGAAACTGCTGCGCGCCATTTTCGCTTCGGACGAGCGGGAGCTCGACGGGCGGTTAAAGGTTTATGCCGTGTTCTCCCCGTCGGAGGGAGACGTCTTCAATATACTCACCTTCGGGTTGACGGAAGAAGACCTCTCTTATGAAAGCGTTACGCCCTTAGTCCCCGCCGCGCACTGGTATGAGCGCGAGATGCGCGACATGTTCGGTATCGTGCCTTCGGGCCACCCGGACTTAAGGCCGCTTTGCCTCCACGGTATGTACGACAGAACTATTTATACTCTCAGGCGAGACGTCACGGTGGACGAAATAAGAAAGGCCTCCGACCTGGCAAGAGAGGACGACTATCATTTCCTGGATATGAAAGGCGAGGGGGTATACGAGATTCCCGTCGGCCCTGTCCATGCGGGCGTAATCGAGCCGGGGCACTTCCGGTTCAGCGCGGTAGGCGAAACGATATATCACCTGGACCCCAGGCTGTTCTATACGCACAAGGGTACGGAAAAACTCTTCGAGTCAAGGAGTTTTGAGGACGGCGTCTTCCTCTCCGAGAGGATATCCGGAGTAGCGTCGTTCTCCCACTCCTCTGCCTACTGCATGGCGGTGGAGCGGATGGCGGGCGCGGAAATCACACCCCTTGCCACGGCGGTAAGGACGCTGCTTATTGAGCTTGAGAGGCTGTATAACCATATCGGGGACATCGGGAACCTCTGCGCTGGGACGGGTTTCGCCGTGGGGTATGCGAAAGGGGCGCTCCTGAAAGAGACGCTAATGGCATTGAACGAGCGGCTGACCGGCAGCAGGTACCTGAGGGACGTTAACGTAATCGGCGGCGTGACAAGGGACGTATTCATAAAAACAAACGAGACGCAGCCCACGCTGAATAAAGTGAAAAACGAATTTAAGGAGTTTATGGATTTCCTGCAGAATAGCGTATCCCACATTGAGCGGCTGGAGGACGCGGGCGTGCTTCCAAAAGAGATAGCCCGCAAGATGGGTGCGACGGGCCCGGCCGCGCGGGCATCAGGAATAGACGACGATATACGGAAGGCTCACCCGCACCTCATGTATGGCAGCCTCGCGTTCGATACCAAAACGCGCCGGGCGGGGGACGTGTATTGCCGGATGATGGTACGTGCGGATGAAGTCGAATCTTCTTTTTCCATCATCGAGTCTCTTCTTGAACAGCGCCACGGGGGCGGGTTGCTTGTACCGGATTATAAGTTCACGCCGGGCAGTCAGGCACTTGGGTATACTGAGGGGCCGAGGGGTTCGATATTTTACTGGGTAAAGTCCGGCAAGGACGGAAGGCCGCTCAGGGTGAAGGCGCGCTCGGCCTCGTTTTGCAACTGGCCGCTGATGCCGTTCGCCATTAACGGGAACATCGTGCCCGACTTCCCGCTGGTGAACAAGAGCTTCAACCTCTCGTACTCGGGCTGCGATTTATAGGATTCAACATGATTAAGGAAGTCCTCTCGAACCTGTTCCGAAAGAAACCCGCGCTCGGCTTGGACGAGATGCCAGCCATCCCAAAGGAGGCGGCGGACGTCGCGGAAGAGGCCGGTAGATTAAGCGCGATATTCAAGCGCTCCATACGGATACGGCAGGTGGACGCGGGCTCCTGCAACGCCTGCGAATGGGAATGCACGGCCCTTTCGAACCCGGTGTACGACGTCCAGCGTTTCGGGATAGATTTCGTGGCGTCGCCCAGGCATGCGGACGTGCTGCTGGTAACGGGGCCGGTATCGCTCCCGATGGCCGAGGCGCTGAAGAAGACATACATGGCAACGCCGGAGCCGAAAATCGTTATAGCCTGTGGCGACTGCGCGAAAAACGGCGGCGTCTACAAGGGGGCTTACGGCGTCCTGGAGGGGGCTGGCAATGTCGTGCCGGTGGACGGGCATATACCCGGATGCCCGCCCAGCCCGTCGGCAATCATAAAAGGCATCCTGGATGTCCTTGAGTCGGCGGTCAAAACGTAATTAAGTATTTATTTCCAATTCCGCTTCGCCGCTTTCAATAAGTTCGGCAATCTTCGCAGCTACTTTTTCAGAACTATCCATAGGCGGCAATTCTCTTGAGCCGAAATCAGGCGGACCTCCGACCATGTTCTGAAAGAAATTAGAAGCGGTCATGCGCGGATGCACCACGCTTACCACTATATTGTCTTTTGCAAGTTCCTGGCGCGCAATCAGCGAAAGCGCGTTGAGCGCATATTTGGTAGAAGAATATGCCGCAATGTCCGGGATATACCGCTTCGTCACTCCTGAACTTACGTTCAAAATCATCCCTCCTCCCTGCGCTCTCATTGGTCCGATTACCGCCTGCATGGCCCTAAGCACGCCGTACACGTTCAATTCCATGAGCGATTTATACTCCTCGATGTCGATATTTTCAACAGGCCCGCTCATCCCCTGTCCGGCATTGTTGATCAAAATATCTATTCGTCCGAATCGTTCAATCGTTTTGTTGACGAGGTTCACAATATCCCTCGGTTTGCGCATGTCCGTCGTAACCGCCAAAGAATTAGGCAGTTCTTTTTGCAGTGCATCAATCACATCCGCGCTCCTCGCCGCCAGGACTACTTTTCCGCCCCGCGCCGACAACAGTCTTGCTGCTGCCAGGCCAATGCCTTGCGATGCTCCCGTGATAATGATTATTTTATTGGCAGTTTCCATGTTGTGCCCCCAGATATCCATTTTCTCTCCGCGTTTTACGATTTTTTATCCAGTAGCCGCATGAGTCCAATGAAGTCATCATCCGCCCAACCGGCGGACATCCCCTGGTCGTAGATTTTTTTTAGATGCCCGGTTTGCTCGAGTGAAACCGAGAGATCGGCAGCAGACTCTAGTGCCAGGCCCAGGTCTTTCGCCATATTCTTGAGTGAAAACTGAGGGGTGTAATCGCGCTGACGCAGCTTGGGTTCTTTAAGGTCCGAAACTCCCGAGCGGGCAGCGTTTCGCGCCAGCGCATTGAAATAGATTTCATCAGGGATTCCTGCCGCCCGGCATAAAGTAAGGCTCTCGCACAAAGCCTGGCCGACGCCGGCAATGTTCAAGTTCATTGCAAGCTTCAGCGAAGAGGCCGAGCCCAGCGGCCCGATATGTAAGATAGCACTGGATATAGGCTCCAGTATTGGGCGCGCCTTTTCGACGACATCCCGGTCGCCACCCAGATAATAAATGGTTTGCCGCTGCTCCGCAGCGGGTTTGCTTCCTGTAAAGGGTGCTTCCAAAAACAAAGCACCAGTCCGCTGCACTTGTTCTGCAAAGAGTAAAGTCCACTTGGCGGAAATTGTGCTCGATTGGATTACCAATATTCCGCGGCCAAGTTTGGGTTGAATCTTATCCAGTACGGACTGCACTGCTGGAGGGTCGGCGACGATGATGAATATCACCTCCGCTCCCTCAACCGCTTCCTGAATAGATGCGTGAAAGTTGGGAAAATCTTTGGGCGTCCGGTTCCAGCATCGAACGTCATGGCCATCGGCGATCAGATTTCTCGCCCAGGCGCTTCCGATAATGCCTAACCCCAAGACTGAAACTTTCATCGTTTATTCTCCTTTTAATTGTCGATATGATGCGCGGGTGTATGTTCAACATATGAATTTTATCACATCTGCGGTGAATCGGCATCCCAGATTGACCACATCGGAATCTTTACTATCCTTTCAAAGCTAGAATGTGGCGGACCGAATATGGCGGCAGATTCTTAAGAACCTGGGAGAGGCATACAGGGCGAAGGGAATAAGCAGAAGGCTGATGAAATTTTTCGCGAGTTGGCTTTGGCCAACCGGCATTAGAAAAACTGGGTC
>JBEKYB010000022.1:0-10984 GCA_049511435.1 Nitrospirota bacterium
GGATGCGGTAGTTACCCTGGTCGACTACATAGATATTCTCCTGGTCGTCCACAGCCACCGAGACCGGGGTATCGAAAAGCCCGACACCCAGTCCGAAACCGCCGAAGGACAGGTCAAGCTTATATGGCGAGGGTATTTTCTCCTGTGGCTGCTCGGGCTCAGGCTCGGGCCGCGGCTTTGCTGGAGAACTCTGCGGCTCGGCCGGCGGAGCGCCGGAGGAGACATCGGCTGTTTTTTCGGCTACTAGGACAAGTTTGGCATCGGCATTTGCGGGCTGGGCTTTTGCGGCTTCGCTCCGCGGCTGGGAAACCTTAGATTCATCCTTCCCGGCCTCTTTCGGCGTAACGCCTGTTTTTGGAGGGGTAGCAGTTTTTTCCTCGGCCCTGCCTATTACAAGGCTGTTGCTGCTGCAACCGCATACGAGGAATATTCCCAGCAATAGGCTGGCGAAAGCGACATGTATCTGTTTGGAAATTGGACCCATGGCTAAGGCAGCATCGGCGTCGGTACGATTCCGGCGGAGCTTCCTTTGACGGCAGGCGGTGGATTTGCGCCGGCCTGTTGTTCCGCGGCGGGTGCAGCAGCCGTTTTATCATTCACTTTCGGGGCCGTCGCATTCTGCTGAAGCTCCTTCTTGCGCGCCAGCTCATCAGCCTTCTTGCCTTTCACCTTATGGTGCCTGACTTCTCCGGCCAGGTCGCCGATGAGTTTTGAGCAGACGGACCTTGAGACGTCGATTACGTTTGGACCGTCGGAGAGACCGAGTGCCTCGCTTACCGTGCCGCCGCCTTCCTTCGATGCGTTGCCGAGCCAGAGTATCTGCCCGGTCTCAACATCCACCATCCTGAGCGAAACTGCGAAAACTGCGCCCTTGCCGGAGCCGGCGCGTTCCGTAAACTCTTCGACCGTGCCGAAAATTATGGCCTGGACGCCTAAGTTGTCGCCCAGGGTCTTTATCGTCTCCTTGCCGAAGCTGTCAGTTTCCCGGACCTTGAGCTTCTTCATCACTTCAAGCATCTCGCCCTCGTCGACGATATCCTTGAACGCGCCCGAAACATAGAGCTCCGTAATAAAAAGCTCCCTTACTTTCTGGCCTGCGTCTTTGTCTTTTGAGAAATTGGCAAACGGCATCACCGCGATGTCCCTGTTGGGGCCCCATTCCTGGTAGGTGATGTATGTGGAATCCGCAATGGGTTTGGAGAAAAGCCTCGTAGTGCCCCCGCAACCCGAAAGCGCAAAAACAGACAAGATTATAGTAAGTAAAATTCGCCTACTTACATAAAACATGATGCTCTCCCCTCCCCCCCGATGCCTATTATGTAGCATAAAACACCACCGATTTCAACTTTATTTTAATTTATTAAAAATTTTTCATTTTTTAATCGTCATGAGCAGATAAATGGCCTGCGCCCCATTTTTGGTATTAGAAAAAACAGCGGAATAATCATATCTTGCACTAAGGCTCATTGCGAGGTTCCTGAGCTTGACCAGCAGGCCGTACTGGGTGGCCATGGTCATGCTGTTTCCGGACGAACCGGTCTGGTATTGCAGGTTTGCGGTAATGCTGTGCGGATAGCTGGACCATGAGCCCGTAGCGCTGTAAGTGCTTGATGTGGTTGAGGCGCTGCCTGTGGCGGAGCTGCTGGTAAAAGAGGCTGCGCCGCTTATGTTGGCCCCCGTGAACGGCCTGAGAAGCGTGATCCTTGCGACGGCGTTGTTGGACTGGCTCGAGGTCGAAGCTGACCCGCTAACATTGGTTTGGGTGCACTGGTAGCTGTCCATTACGTCCATATCCACATTCTCATGCAGACTCAGATGGAATGTCGCCGGCACTACGAACTCGGTAGTAGTGCCGCCGCCCGTCGACGAAGTGCCGCCGCTTGCCAAGGAAGTGTTAGCGCTTGGCGAGGTAGTGTTCATATCATAGTCTATATATGGGCCCAATGTCAGGTTCTTCAGCGGCCCGATATTGAGCGTTAGCCTGAACCTGTTATCGCTAGTCCCCAATTGAGGGCTCCGCACATATGACTCGGAGAGGGCAAGGGACAAGAACCTGGCTGGGGCGCCCGCTATTATCCAGTCGATGTTGTCCTGGTTGGTATTGGTTTTGGTCGACGACGAGCCGGACTGACTGGTATCTTCGCTGTCGTACCTCGTCTCGAACCTGGAGTTGATGGTAAAAATGCCTATTCTATGCGTGAAGTTCAGTCCTGCGATGGTCGTCCCGTTCGTGGTATCGGTCACACCGGTCTTGTCCTGATTAAGTTGATAGGACGAATAGAACTGAATATATTTCGGGAGGTTATAGTTTAGGCTGCTGGACCAGTCCTTCGTTACGCTGCTCTGGGAATTGAGGCCGCCCGTGACGGTGTACACATAGGCCGAGTTCAACTGCATTCCCTTGACGGGGTTCATCGACACCTGGCCCTCCGCGCTTGAGGTGTACTGGCTTGTCGTTTGCGCGCCGCCGGTTATTACAGGCAATTCGATATTTGGCGGCGGCCCTGCCTGGGTCGTTTGCGCATTATTGGTGATAGTCCGACTGTAGGAATAATTTTCTCTAAAAGACACGTTTATCCAGGAGCCGATCGCCTTTACGAATGCGGCCTGGCCGGTGAATATGGTGGCGTCGGTGGTGGACCCTAAAAGAAGGTCCTTTGTGTCTTCTATATGGTAGTCCCCGTTGAATGTGAAAAGCCCTATCCTGAAGTCCGTCGAAGTCTCGAAGTCGTTTGTATGGGTATTGGATTTGACGGACCCGCTCTGGGTCTGTTTATCGTCCCTTGCTTCGTATCTTAGCCTCAGGGAGGGCAAAAGACCAAGCTGGAAGCTCCCGTCGGCATAGAGATCCTTGGAGTTGTCCGTCTGGGGCACGGTGGTATTGCCCGATATTGTGCTTAGGTTATCCGATAACTCCCGGTATCCGACCCCTAGCTGTATTGCCTTGGTCGCAAGCCTTAACTCGACGTTGGGCTGGAGCTGGAGGTCTGAAGAAGTGCCCTCGCTCTTGTTTTCGAGGACATCCAAACGCAGGATCCCAGTAAGAGTCAGCCTTGAATTAGGGGCGCTGTTGACGTTGAAAATGGCGGAGAACCTTTCCTGTGCCGTGGTGGTCGTCTGGTTGCCGTTCGTCGTGTCATTTTGCTGGTAAGACATTTCCAACCCGTAGTCTATTATGGCAAACGCCGCGACAGGACATGCCAAAAGAGCGACAATAACGGCTATACCCAGGAAAAATATCGCGATTCCCCGGGACAAAAAAGACCCGCTCCTTGACAAAGTCCTTGATAGTTTCACAAAAGCTCATCGGCCAGGCGCCGCATACGCTGAGGGACCTGCTGCGGCATCATTTAAAAGTACCGATCTCCTTTTCCTCTATTACATTTGTACCCTCTCCTATGCCCTCTTCCGCCGTACTGTCGTCCGGGGCTACTGAGGCTGGGGCGGCAAGAATGGTGACAACTGCGTCTATCGAAACTTTGGAAGAGGATTCCGTTGCCGTTACCACCACCTTCCCGGCCTGGGTGCCGGCGATAAAGAATGACTCCGCTTTGCCGGAGACGTCCGTTACCTCGGAGGTCTTGTTGAAGCTCCCGTCCGCGCCGGAGACGCTGAAAAGTATTGTCTTCCCTTTTTCCGGCGCTCCGTTTTTCTTAAGCGTGACGATAACGTTCGCGCGGCTTACGCCGTCCGCGGGGAGGATTTTAGGCACGGCGTTTATAGTGTATCCTGGATATGTCCTGAGTCTCTGGGCACTTACGTCCCGGGCAGCCAGCTTTATCCCTGGGCTCTTTTTTAGAGCCGGGGCGTTGACTGTTACAAGTGTAGACGAATAAGCAACATGAGAGATGCCGGACTTGTCCTTCAAGCTGGCCGCTACCTTGGCCTTGAATATGCCGTCGCCGTCCTTTACCGTATAGGTTCCACAATAGGTGCCCGGTTCGGTCTCGCTCATTTCCCCGCCGCGTATCGCCCTTCCCAGTGTAAAGACCGCCTTCCCTCCCGGCGTCGATTTCAAGGTCACCGACAGCACGGTGCCGGATTTCAAAACGGCGCCATTCGAGTCCTCCTCGACTGCTTCGACCACGGCAACACGCTCCGGGGCCGGCACATTGACTTTGAGGTTATTGGAATAAGCAGTGGCCCCTGCCGAGTTCGTGAATGCGAGCACATAGTAATACGTCGCGCCGGGTGCGACCGTGCAATCGATATACGAGCTGGCCTGCCCGCCTATCCTTCCGGAGATGGGCGTCAACCCCTGGACGCCTGCTATCCTGGCGGTATCCCTGTAAACGGAGTAAGAGCCGTCTCCGTTCGCGACACGCGGCCAGTTCAGGCCTACCCTGTCCGATTCCAGCATCCCGGTACGGAGTCCGGTCACGGAAGGCTTGCTTACTCCAAGGAAGCTGACGGTGTCGGGCGCTGTCATTAACGTCTTGCCGCCGTATGTGTTTGACAGGGCCGCGGTCACCACAGCATTTATAATCTGCTGCCCGCGCGTAACCACATAGATACCCCTGTACGTGCCCGGCGAAACCTCCTTCATCTGGATATAACTTGTGCCCTCGTCGATGCTGAACGCCGCATTCAGGTGCGGGTCCCCCTCAAGAACGAAAACCGCTTCCTGTCCGAGGTATACCCCTTTCCCGAACGCATCTGAAGTAAAGCTGCGTATTACCGGAAGCGTAATCTGCGCGGTTCCGCCCGCCTGCAGACCTACCGGTTTTGTGGGTTTGCTCTCGGTATTGCCCTTGAAGACGGTCGTAATCTTGTAGAAATAAGCTGCGCCCTTAACAAGGCCGCTGTCCTCATACAAAAGGGCCGTGACAGGCGCATGGTTCAATTTCACATAATGGCCGAGTATGGCCTCCGAGCGGTAGATATTGTAGCCTATAACCTTGGCGGCCGGCACGTCGGTGGGCGCCTTCCATTGGAGTTTTATGCCAAGCCCTCCGGGTTCCGCGACGCCTGCAAGGACGGTGCCGAAGGCAATAAGACCCATCGTGAATATTACAACCAACCTTAAATGCAGCTTTTCCATGGCAAAACGCTCCATTTTTTCCTCTTAAGGCAGCGGCGACGCCGACGGATCCTGGGGAACGCCGTATGTCGTGCTGAGAGAAAGCGGCTCCCTGTACCACCTGGTGCCTGCCGGGCCGACCGCGTTCCCGTAAGAATGACACGCCACGTTGCATCTGAGCATGTCGAAGGCGGGGCTGCCTATCCACCTGTACTGCGGCGTCACCGAATGATTTTTCAGGGCGAACGTGCTGTATACCATCGCTGTCTGGTTCGTCCCGTGCGGGTCATGACAAGTCGTGCATGTCACGTGCGAGTCCGGAGTCCCGTCGCCATCGGAGTCGTCTATGAAACCTAAACCCCTGCCGGTGCTCCCGTAGTCGTCTAGATGGTTCCAGTGGATGTTCGTGGGTATGTCGTACTGGTAACCGCTCTTTACGGTAGTGTCGTAGTTTCCGGCGAAGTGCCCTGCGGTAGTTGATGTGTTCCTGAAGTTCGTATACCACTGGCTGTTATTCTTCGGCGGATGCACATGCATCGCGGACTGGCTGGACCCGGCGGGCATCCCGACTATCGCGCTTTCTATATGGCAGGAGTAGCATAGCTGGAAGCGCGTGCTGGAGTAGTTCGAAAGCAGCGGCACGGTATCGGCTATGGTCAGCCGGTAAGCAGCCTGGTAGTTGTTCAGGGACGATTTATATGGGGACTGGGTAGGATAAATATGGGGGGAGGTGGCGCTGTGGCAGTTCGTGCAGGAATCGCTTATCCCGGTCATGCCGTGCCCGGTCACATCAAACCCGTACGTGATTTTGTCGCCTACCACGTTCTCCGCGAGCATGTCCTTGCCCCCCGTCCCCGCAGCGGTGTTTGTCAAGGAATAACCGTCGTGACAGCTCTCACACCAGGAGGTGCTGCGCCTCATCGTGGTGACGCCCCAGAAGGCCTTCGCGGTTGCGGTCCCGTGGCCGTGGCAAGTGCCGCATACGGTGGTCGAGGCCAGGGGCAGGCCGTCCTTCATTATTTTCACCCCGCCGGCATGGCCTACGTTTCTGCCTATGGAGGAATTCGGCGGGTGACAGTCCTCACAGACGTCTTTCGGGCCCCAGGGGGCGGTGAGGTGCACACTGTGGTTCATGAGCGCCGGCGGAGCGGTGCCGTGGCAGCTCCCGCATGGCGCTGTAGCTGTATTGGTCCAAAGCGGCTTGTTCGAGAGGTTGCCGCCTTTGAAGTTCCCATGACAGTACGTATTCCGGCAGGCGAGTGTGCCTCCGGCAGTGTTCTTCGAGTTGAAGCTGTAGCCACTGATGGGAGCAAACCCGTCGAAGGAGCCGCTGGTGTAGCCGACGAAAGAGAAGTTGACTATTATCACCTTTTTCCAGGGCTTCACCGCTCCCTCGCTCATCCCGCCCAGGTGGCAGACGTCGCATTCATACCCTGCGCCGGTCGCGGAAGTATATGTATGATACGCGTGGCTTCCGGCAGAGGCCGCGCCCGTGCGCGGGTAACCGCCTCGGTTGGCCTGCCCACCCACTAGAGTGGCGGGCGATGTGGGCGGGTTGCCGTGGCAGGTGTTGCATGGGGGCGGCGGAGCGGGAGGGAGGCCAAACCCGGTTGAATGGCTGTGGCAATCGAGACAGTTTGAGCCGTCGTAATGCGGAGTGGACGCGGTATTTTTATGATAGAGCGTCCTCGTGTGGCATACCTCGCAGATCGCGGTAGTGGGGGGCGAGTTGGTACCGAGCGATCCGGCGCCGCTGCGCGCGGTGAACGTTACTGCATAGCTGTTGCCGCTGTAGGTTGCCAGAGGCGATACCATGTAACCGTTCGTCCCGATGGCGAAGCGTCCGTTCCATGTCTGATGCGGGTCATGACAGTCCGTGCACTGCGTCACGAAATTTCCTCTCTGCGTTGCGTATCCGGCTTTCTGCATCTCCCTCGTCGAGTGCGTTACTTCGTTCTTAGCCCAATTGCCGGACTTTTTTGACCAGGACGGGGCACCTACCGAGGCGCTGTGGCAGTCTAGGCAGAGATATATCCCGGCATAATTGCCGTAAGGCGCGTCGGCGGACATCGCCTTGGCGTCGGCAAGGTTCCTCGCGTTGTCATCAATGGCATTCCTGTCGGACTCCCATAGACGGGGGCCGCTATAGTCATGCCCGCCCCTATGACACGAGCTGCATACGCCGGCTAACGGGTAACCCGGGATGTTGGTCATGTCGTGCTTGTTGCCTTGGCCGACTACCTGGGCGTCTGCGCCGAGCGCAAACAGGACCCCTAAGGCGGCGGCCGCGGCCAACATGACGGCAGAACTCAGCTTCATCCTTCCTCCCAGGCATTTCAGCGCCAGCAAACAACTTTTCTCAGTAACCTATATGACACTTCTGGCAAAGAGGCGCGAACTCTATATCGCTCCTTTGTCTTATAACGTATGGGTCAGGCGGCAGAATCGTGTTTATCAGGCTTGATATGTTAGTAAATTTTGATACCTGACCGCCCGATACTAAATTAGCGCTATAGTCCACGTCTCTCAATATGTAGAACCCGCCGCGGCTGTCCGCTTCATGGACGCTGTGGCAGTCTTCGCAGTTGACGTGCTTGTTGAACGTCAGGTGTGCCGGCGGGACCGGCGTGATTTTGGAGCCGTCCGCGATCATCAACTGGTGGGTAAAGCCTTCTTCCTGCACGCCGACATTCGGATGGCTGTTCGGGGTTAGTCCGTGGCAGCCGGTGCAGAGATATTTATCGACCTTGTTTATCGTGCCGCGTTCGCCGCCTATGACGAACTGCACGATATCGCTCAGAAGCCATTCCTTTGATTTCCCGGCCCTGGCCAAAAGCCCGGAGGTGAGGTCGGAGGGCTGGTAGGCAGGGTCTAGTATGGGCCCCAGGAAAGGCGACTCGTCCGCGTCCCCGGCCGTTATGTTGCCCACGCCGAAGTTGTGGCAGGAGCAGCATGTGATGTCCCTGCCGCTTTTGCCGTATGTGGAAAACATCTTGGACTCAGGCCACGCTTCAAGGTTTATGGGCGGGTTCTGGTCGTAATAACCGTTCTGAGTACCGAAGACGGTGCCCAGTACGGTGACTTTGTCTATGACGGAGGCCGTCGGGTCCCCCATGAAATGGGTCGATTTGAAGTTGTCGTCTGTCTGCCAGGTCGGGTTGAACTTCGGATGACAGGTAATGCATAGGTCGCACAAGTCGCCGTTTGTGCAGTCAAAGACAAGTATCGGAGGGCACAACGAGTTATGGGCCTTGTGGCAGCTGGAGCAGTAAAGGGCGTTGCCGGGCTTGCCATAGGTTATGCCTACCGGGAAGTTCGACGGTATTATAGGCTCCCTTGTCGCCGCGTGCGGCTTGCCCGAGTTCAGCACCGTACCGAAGTTCCCGGTAGGATGATGTGCGAAGGGCGTGCTGTGACACTCCTCGCAGAAGGTCGGGGAAGTAACAGGCGGCCTTAATATGGGCGAGTTCACAAGTCCCCTGTGGGGCTTGTGACAGGTCGTGCAAAGGATTTCGCCGTTTTTCCCGAACACCCATCCGGGCGGCGTATTGATTTGAACTATCCTGCCCGGGCCGTTGCACATATCGTTATCCGCAGGGTGGTAGCTCCTGGGCGCGGTCGTGCCGCCGGGGTTCGGATAAGGAGGGGAGGGCAGATTGTCGGCCCTCTGTCCCTGGTGGCATCCCTCGCAGAAAAGGTCCGCGTTGTCCTTGACCGGGTCTACGGTCAGAAGTTTGTCCGCAACGGGCCCGATTCCCTGTTTCCCGTGAACGCTGTGGCATGTTACGCATTCGATGGTGCCCTGGTCTCCTGACGAAAGGTGCCCCCCCAGGGTCCAGTGGACGCCGACCGCGTCCTTTCCGTCCTCGGTCGGATATGGTCCGGGGAACCTCACCTTGAAATCATCCTGCACGTTGATTGGCGATGGGCCGCCGTTTTCATCCTTGGGGAGATTGTGCACGGGATGGGTGCTCTCGGTGTTATTGATCCCGTAGCCAGAGTTCTCGCGGCCCTGGTGGCATTTCTCGCAGATATCGGTAATCGCGACCCTGAGGAACGGCCGGTTGGTGTCGTCGTGCGGGTTGTGGCAGGTGCTGCACTCGATATAATCTTCCGTGATGCTGGCATAGGGAGAACTGGCCGCGTTGTTCCCGGAATACGCCAGGAAAGCCGGCGCACTTTTAGGGTTTGTATATGGCAGGCCCGACTTTGCCGCGCTGTCGCCCTTCGGGAGTTTGGAGAGTTTCAGTCCATGGCTCCTGGGGTTGAACGCGGTATTTGAGGCGTCGACATTGGGCGAGACTATCGAGACGCCGTCGTGGCATGAGTAGCACAGCGGGCCGACCCTGCCCCATCCCCTCAGGGACGGCGGGGTGGTCGCCCAGAGCCTGATCCCTTTCGCCTTGTGGGGCACGTGACAATAATTGCAGACGTTCTTCTTATCTTCTTCCTGGCCGAACACGGTATATTTCTGGGCGCCGATATCATGAGGCGAGCCTATTATACCCGCGACTGCGCGCCCCGCTGGGAAAAGGGAGGATGCCAGGATGAAAAGGAGCGGAAAGAATATCCTTCTCAATTACTCACCAACCTGCCTGATCTGAATGCGGTTGATCAGTTTTTCGACCATGTAAATACGCTTTCTCTTGTCGATCGCTATACCGTTAGGCGTCCCTAAATCTATCTGTTTTCCCCTCTCGTCTCCGAGCAGGAAGAGGAATTCCCCGTTCCGGTCGAACACCTGGATTACGTTTGACATGGAATCCGCAACATAGATGCGGCCGGATCCGTCGATGGATATGCCTTTGGGCCTGCTGAACGAGCCGACGATATTTCCGTAGCTGCCGAAGTTCCAGAGGAACTTCCCGTCCTTGTCGAACGCCTGGACGCGCGCGTTAAGGCAGTCCGACACGAGCAGTTCCCCATCCCTGGTAACGGCTGCAAACGTGGGGCACTGGAGCTTCCCGTCCGTGACGCCTTTTCCGCCAAAGGTTTTGATATAGGTGCCGGTACGCGAGTACATCTCGATGCAGTTGTTGCAGTTGTCAAGCAGGTATATGTTCCCGCCCAAGATAATGGGCTTGACTATGCCGAAAATAGTTACCGGCTGTTTGAGGCCCAGGTCCTGGGCGATGGCCTTGCCGTCCTCGGCCATCTTCTTCTCCATCAAGAGGTGCCCCATACCGTCGAACTTCTGGATCCTGCCCTGGTAGGCATCCACGGCATAGATATAGCCCTTTTCATCGACCTTGAGGCCCAGGAGCTTCTGGAACTTCCCGGGCTTTGTCCCCGGCCCGCCTATCGCGCGCACGGGCTCTCCGCCGGGCGTGAATATTTCAATCGTGGAGTTTCCGGTATCCGTGACGTAGAGGTTGCCGTTCGGGCCGATATCGATGTCGGTCGGGGAAAGGAGCGGCCTATCCTCCTTACCCTTGACTATATAGCCTATGATCCTGGTGGGCTTGGCGAATACTTTTTCCTGCGGCTGGTTCCCGGCCTCCCCGCCTTTTTTGCCCGGTACCTCCCGGCCGCCGCCGGTACCCGTAACATGCGGCGCTTCGGGCAGCGTATAGGTGACGGACTTGACCTCGCTGAACCTGGTCTCCTTGAACTCCTTGTCAAGCGTCGTCAGGGCGTAGTAATACGTCTCGCCGTCCTTGACGTCCGTATCCGTAAGGCTCGTGTCCTGCGTGGAGCCGATGAGCTGGAACCCCTTGTCCTTTTCCCTGCTCCTGTATATGTTATAGGCAAGGGCGCTGGAGGAAGCCGACGGCTGCCAGGCGAGCTTTATCTGATGTTCATCGATGAGCGCGCCCACCCATTCCGGCGGTTTAACGGGCAGGCCGCCCCCGGTTACAGGAACCCTTATATACCGTTCGTCGGAGAACGGCGATTCTCTTCCATCTGCGGTTACGGTCTTTAGGGAATAGAAATAGGTTTCGCCGCCGCGCACGCCGGCGTCTA